>NZ_ADFP01000029.1 GCF_000177335.1 Pyramidobacter piscolens W5455 | reverse complement strand
CGGGCGCGGAGCGTCTCTCCGTGCTGGCCGCCGCGCCGGAACCGCTGTGGCGCGACCATCTCGGCCTGCCGATGGAGAAAGTTTTCTGCGCCGGCGACGAAGAGCAGCTGACGGCTCTGGCCGAAGGGCGCGTCCACATCGTCGCTTCGATCCGCGCCTCAAAAGTCTTCGCGGCTGCCGCCCGGGGCCAGGCGCTGCGCATCGTCACCGTCGCCTGCCGCCCGCGGCCGGAACGTGCCGGACACACGGCGGAAGACGACGAACTGGTCTCCGTCACGACCGGCCAGTTCATCATGGATCACAACGATGCCGTGCGCGCTTTCATGGACGCGCAGGCCGACGCGGCCGAATGGCTGGAACGGGATGGAGAAGCGGCGGCGCTTCTGGCGCGGGCTGCCGGTCTTGACGCCGCTCGGGGCGAAGAACTGCGCCGCGGGCGTTCCTTCTCGCCACAGCTGACCGACAAGGATTTCGACGCGCTCACGCGCACGCAGGCGCGCCAAAGAGCGCTCGGCCTCGCCGGGCCGCAGGCCCTGCGCTCGTTTATTTACTATCGTCAGCTGCGCCTGCTGACGCCCAGCTGATGCAGCGAATGATCTCCGGCGGAGATCGTGCAGCTGAAAAAAAATCGCGCCGCAACGCGGCGCTTGCGCAAAGGAGGTTATCCCATGCGCATCACGGATTTTGATCACCTTGTCCTTACCACCGCCGATCCCGAAGCCTGCCGTCGCTTCTACTGCGGCGCGCTCGGCATGGAGTACCGCGAGCGGGACGGCCGCGGCGCCTTCTCTTTTGGCGCCCGCAAGATCAACGTTCACCCCCGTCCCGCCGAGTTTTCGCCGGCGGCGGAACGTCCCCTCCCCGGCAGCCTCGACTTTTGCCTGATCACGACGGACGACATCGAAGCCGTCAAAGCCGAACTCATCGCCGAAGGGGTGCCCATCGTCGCGGGCGTTGTCGACAGGAACGGCGCCCGCGGTCCGATGCGGAGCGTTTATGCGCGCGACCCCGACGGCAATCTCGTGGAGATCGCCCAATACGCCCGACACAAAGGGGACCGTCGATGAACGGGCGCCTGAAAAAGCTTGCCGCCGCGCTGCTGCTGGCGTTCGCCGCTCCGCTCGCGCGCGCTGACGGCAAAATCGCCGTGACCTACATCACGCCGCCGCTCAACGTTCCCTCCATGGTTGAGAAACGGCTCGGGCTGTTCGCAAAGCATTTCGGCCTGCCCGTGGAATACGTCGTTCTCATGAACGGCCCCGAGCAGGCCCACGCCCTTGCCGCCGGCGACGTCCAGTTCCTGCCCGCGACCGGCTCCACCAGCGTGTTCCTGTCCGCCGCCAGCGGCGCGCCGTTCAGGATCCTCGGCATCTTCGCACGCTCGCCGCGGAGCTTCAAGATTCTCGCGCCCAAGGATTCGCCGCTGGCGCGACCCGAAGACCTGCGCGGCAAAACCGTCGCCGGACCGCGCGGCACCATCCTGCACGAGCTGCTCGCCCTCTGGCTGGCCGAAGCCGGCATGACCGTCAAAGACGTGGAATTCGTCTCCATGAACGTGCCCGCGGCGGCCGCGGCCCTCGCCGCCGGCAGGGTCGACGCCGCGCTCGTCACCGGCGTGCCGGCGTGGCGGATGGCCCGCGCCGGTTACAAAGTGCTGCGCGACGGCGACGGTCTGGTCGGCGGCGAAGTGCTTTCCGTCACCACGGAAGCGATGCTGCGCGACCATCCCGATCTGGTGAAAAAATTTCTCGCCGCCCGCCGCGAGACGCTGCGATGGATCGCCGATCATCGCGACGAGGCCGTGCGCATCGCCGCCGAAGAACTGGACCTGAGCCCCGAAGACGTGGAAGCGCAGCTGCCGCTCTACGATTTTTCCATGGAGATCACTCCCGCCGACGCCGCGGGCTTGCAGCGCACCGCCGACTTCATGGCCGCGCAGGGCATGATGGAACGCCCCATCGACGTGCGCAGCCTGTTCGCCGCGCCGCGGCCGTAAAAAAGCGCGAGGACGCGAATCCCCGCTCGTCGAAAAATCCCCTGCAGCCTGGCGACTGCAGGGGATTTTTTTGCGCATGCGATACTGACGTTGATTTTCAATTGAAAGCCGTAATTGAAAATCGGTGTCAGGATCCGTATGCGGCGATGCCGAGGAAGGCTGACAGAATGATCAGCGCGATCGGCGATATTCTCCGCCGATGCGGCAGGATGGGGAAGAAAAACGCTGCCGCCAAAAGGGCCGAAAGAGCCATGGCCTTTACGTCGGCTCCGCCCGCCTCCTTGCGCAGGCAGTTATGAACGGTCATGCTGACGCCGGCCGCGAGGACGATGCCGATCACGGCCGGTTTCAGGCCGGATAGGACGGCCTGGAAACGTCGGTTGCGGAACGCGGCGCTGAAGAAGCCCATGACCAGCAGGATCATGACGAAAGACGGCAGCACGACGGCGGCAGTGGCGACAAGCGCTCCCGGAATGCCGGCCTGTTGGCTGCCGACGCAGGTCGCCAGATTGACCATAATGGGGCCGGGCGTGCTTTCGCTGACGGCGATCCAGTAGCTCAGTCGCTCCTCGCTGAGCCAGCCGTAAGACAGAACGACGTCGCGGATGAGAGGGATGGCTCCGTAGGCGCCGCCGAAAGCGAAAAAGCCCACCTTGAGAAAAGCGCACAGCAGATCGGCAAGGATCATTTTTCTTCTCTCCCGGCGCGGAGAAGGTTTCCCGCTGAAAACAGCGCGAGGCTCAGCAGAGCGGCGCACGACAGGAGCGCGATCGAAGAAATTTTCAGCGCGAAAATTTCCGACGCTCCCATGGTTAAGAACGCGCCGGCCATGAACAGGCGGGGGCGCGCCTTTTTCGGCATCTTCCGGACCATGCGGATCCCCGCGTCCAAAACAAGAAGGCCGACAGACAGCTTGATGCCCCGAAACGCGGACGACACGGCTCGTATCGCGAGAAAACGGTCGAAGCGGGAGGCGATGAGATAGATCACCGCAAAAGACGGCAGCACGATTCCCAGCGTCGCCGCCAGCGCGCCGCTCAGACCGGCCTGACGGTAACCGACGAAGGTGGCGCAGTTGATGGCGATCGGTCCGGGCGTCGACTCGGCGATGACGACGACGTTCATCATCTCGTCGTGAGTGATCCAGCCTTCTCGCTCGACGCAGAGATGTTCAATCAGAGAGATCATGGCATAGCCGCCGCCAAACGTGAAAAAACCGACTTTCATGAAGACGAGCAGCAGCCTGAGCAGAATGCCGGGCTTTTTCATTGTCTCTCCTCCTTCGTCTCGCGCTCGCCGGCAGTTGAAAAGTCCGATCGACAACGAGCACCCGCGTTTTGGCGGCTCCGTTCGTTGGGCGGGCACGTCCGTTCGACGGCGCCCAGGTCTCCGATTTCCCGGGCCAGATCTTGAAGGGTCCGACGATCGGCGTCGTAATGCATAAAATATCCCCGCCTCTGCCCGATGACGATGCCGGCCTCCCGCAGCACTTTCAGATGCTGGGATACGGCGGCTTCGGAAAGCTCCAGCTCGCGGGCCAGCGCGCGTACGCAACGGCGATGTTCGAGCAGCAGCCTGACGATTTTCAGGCGCGTCCCGTCCGCAAGCGCTTTGAAAAGAACCAGATGATCCATTTTGCACGCTCCTTTAATTAAGTGTATGCTTAATTAAATTTTAGCGGGAGCTTCCGATGAAGTCAACGATAAAAACATGGCGGATACAAAACGGGCTGCGGCGAAAGACTTTTCCTTTCGCTGCAGCCCGGTCGTACAGGTTTTCGATTTAACCTTATTGATCAAGAAACCGAACGGTCCCGCGCAAACGCGCCGTCCCAGACGATGCGGCGGTAGTTGGCGCGGTCGGTGGCGCCTTCGGTGGAAAAGCAGAGCACGCGCGAGTTTTCGTCGAGGCGCAGCTGCTCCTTGAGCCATTTCAGCCCGGGGCTGCGCAGGACCTCGGTCACCAGGCCGAAGGCGGAAGCGCCGCTTTCGCCGGAGATCACGCGCGGATCGCCGAGCAGCGGCGCGCCGAGGATGCGCATGCCCTGCGCGGCCGGGTAGTCGGGCATGGAGACGAAGTTGTCGGCGCAGCGCCGCAGCAGCTCCCAGGCCGTCATGCCCGGCACGCCGCAGGCCAGCCCGGCCATGATCGTACGCATGTCGCCGTTCACGGCATGGATCTTGCCGTCCCGCGCCGCGGCGGTGCGGTAGATGCAGTCGGCCTGATTCGACTCGACGATGGTGACGATCGGGCGTTCCGCGCCGTACAGATTGGCGAAGAACGCCGCCGCCGCGGCCGGCATGGAACCGACGCCGGCCTGCAGGAACACGTGCGTGGGCTTTTTGCCGCCCAGCTGCTCCGCCGTCTCCAGCGTCATGGTCAGATAGCCCTGCATGATCCGCAGAGGGATCTCCTCGTAGCCCGGCCAGGAAGTGTCCTGCACCAGCGTCCAGCCGTTCTTCGCAGCGGTATCGCGGGCCAGCGCCACGGTATCGTTGTAATTGAATTCCGTAATCGACGCGTCGGCGCCTGTCCTGCGGATGTTCTCGAGGCGCTCGGCGGCGCTGCCCTTGGGCATGTAAACGACGCAACGCTGTTTCAGCTTGGCGGCCGTCCAGGCCACGCCGCGGCCGTGGTTGCCGTCGGTGGCGGTGACGAAGGTGGTACCGTCGATCTTCGCCAGCACTTCGGGGCTGGTCAGCTCCGCGAAGGTCAACGAATCGGGATCGAGCCCGAGCCGTTCGGCGACGCAGCGGCCGAGGCAGTAGCTGCCGCCGAGCACTTTGAAAGCGTTGAGGCCGAAGCGATGGCTTTCGTCCTTGACGCGCAGCGCCGCGACGCCCAGTTCGCGCGCCAAATGCGGCAGGTCGGCCAGCGGCGTGGGGGCGTACTCGGGAAAGCTGCGGTGGAAGGCGCGCACCTTCTCCGCCTGAGCCGGGCCGAATTGTTCCATCGCCGCGGGGCCGACGCCGGCGTCGCGCTCGTAATGAATCGCCTTGAACCGTTCCTCCATTTTCGTTCCTCCTTGAATGGTCATACAAAAAGGGCAAGGAACTCGCACCCTTTTCAGAGCGTCTCGATCAGATGGATATAAAAACAGCAGGCCTCTTCGACCTTTGCGAGAGCGCAGCGTTCGTCGGTCATGTGCGCCAGCTTGTACTCGCCGGGGCCGAAGCCGATCGTGGGCACGCCCATCGCCACGGGAACGACGGCGTTGGTGCCGAAGTCCCAGAAGTCGTAGCGAGCGGGCGCTTCGCCGAACGTCTTTTCGTACGCGGCGTTGCAGGCGAGCGTGAGCGGGTGGCTCTCGCCGATCTTCCAAGGATCGTGCTCGGGCCGATAGACGAGCCGCGCTCCGTTCCAGCTGGTGTGAACCAGCGTGCCGGGTTCGACGGAAGCTCGTTTGCCGGCGGCCAGCGCCGCCAGTTCCGTCGCGACCTGCGCGGTGGTCTCGCCGAGGCGCAGGCGCCGGTCGAGATAGATCTCGCAGCGGTCGGGCACGGCGTTCAACGACGCCGTCTGGCAGGAGATGTGCGACAGCACGATGGTGCCGCCGCCGTTCTCGCGCAGTGCGGCGTTGAGGGCTTCGACGCGCTGGATGATCTCCGCCATCTCGTAGACGGCGTTGACGCCCTTTTCGGGCGCCGAGCCGTGCGCCGAGACGCCGTGCGTGACGAGGCGCGCCTGCACTTTGCCGGTGTGCCCGAGCGTGATCACGTTGTCGGACGGCTCGCAGATCACGCAGAAGTCGGGCCTGACGCCGCTGTCGCGGTAAAAATGTTCGAGACAGACGCCGTCGCAGTACTCCTCGCAGACGGAGCCTGTCACCCAAACGGTCTTGCCTTCGAGCAGGCCGAGCTTCTTCGCCGCTCCCGCCGCGCAGATCGACGCGGTCAGGCCGCCTTTCATGTCCACGGCGCCGCGGCCGTAGAGCATGCCGTCCTCGATCTCGCCGGCAAAGGGAGGATGCTTCCATTCGTCTGCGTTCTCGGCCAGCACGGTGTCCATGTGCGAATCGAAGTGGATCACCCTGCCGCCGCGGCCGACGCGGCCGCAAACGTTGCCCGCGGCGTCGACGTAGGCTTCATCATACCCCAGTTCCTTCATTTTGGCGAGGAGTTTCTGCGCCAGTTCGCCCTCCTGATCGGAATAGCTGCGCGTTTTCACGGCCGCGACGTAAAAATCCAGCAGGTCGCGGCGGTGCGTTTCGTTCCAGAATTTCTGAGCGATCATAAAAAAGCCCCCTTCGCGGATGATGTTCCCCGAACTGAATCAAGTATATTGATTTCCGCGCCGTAAAGTATCACAATAGAAGCGAAAAATGCGACGCCATTGCGCAAAAACTTCCCTCTTGAAGTCGTTTGACGGCAAAAATGCCGTTTTGTCGGAAAGGCGGCGCGAAGCGTGCCGTTTTTTCAAATCCCCACCGACAAGGACCGTATGGGAACGGCGCGGCACGGACGCGCGGACTGGCCTGACGCCGCTTCAATATCGCAAGCGCGAATCGCAAATGTTCCACGTGGAACATTTGCTCGCGGCTCCTTGTGAAATCTGTGTTTATAAGCATAGGCGAAAATGCGGCTGGCGATTCAAGCATCAAAGAAGGAACGTCTGCCGGCGGGCCGACAGTCCTTTTCCTTCGTTCGTTTTTGAAGGATCTTGACAAAGCCCGCTTCATCTACGAGACTGATGCTCATGGTCACGTTCGTCTTCGCTCGAAGCCTGCCGAAGTTTTTTATCGAAAGCCGGCATGAGAGCGTATTTTGCAAAAGATTCGGAGGAAGATCATGAGATCCGCCAGGGAATACCGCAACATCGTTTTCGACATGGGGCACGTGCTGTCCGAGTACGACTCGCGCCGCGCCATCGCGCAGTTCACGGACGACGAGGCCGTGATCAAGGAGATCCGTTACGTGCTGTACTGCTCCTGCGAGTGGCAGATGCTCGACACGGGCATCATCGACGAGGACACGGCGCTGCGCTACACGCTGCGCCGCCTCAGCTCCGACGCCGTGCGAGAGATCGCGCGGAAAAGCTTCGCGCACTGGGAGGATTACAACCTCTGGCCCAAGCCCGGCATGGACGAGGTGGTGAAAGCCGTCAAGGCGCGCGGCCAGAACGCCTACGTGCTTTCCAACGCGGGGATGCGCCTGACGCGGTGCTGGCGGCGCGTGCTGCCCTGCCCGGATCTGTACGACGGCGTCGTCTTCTCCGCGCCGGAACAGTGCGTCAAGCCGCAGAAGTGGATCTACCGGCTCTTCTTCGAGCGCTACGGGCTGAACCCGGGCGACTGCCTCTTCATCGACGACCTGCCCTGGAACGTGCGAGGCTCCATTGACTGCGGCATGGACGCCTGGCAGTTCGCCAGCGGCGACGTGGCCGAACTGCGCCGCGTGCTGGAGCTGGAATGAAAACCTCCGCGCCGCCGCGCGAATAAAAACGAGCGGCGGCTCGCGATTCATATGGCTCCCGACCGATGGAACGGGGTTCACCTTTCGAAAGACTTCATCAGCGCGGCGAAGAATTCGGGTTCTCCGGTAAGAAAATAATTGTGCCACGCGCTTACGGTCGCGGGCGAATAGAGGCCCAACCGTTCGATGATATATCTTGCCCAGAGCAGGGAGCCTGCCGCGCTGGCTGTTATCAGGTTCCCGTCGCAAACGGCCGGGACGTGCCTGTAATGAGCCAGGCCGCCGTAATTCTTAGCCAGTCCGCTCAGGAAGGACGGCGAGTTGCTGGTATGCTCCCTGTCGTTCAGGATCCCCCGCTCGGCCAATCCCAATGTCGCGCCGCAGATTGCCGCGACCACGGCGTTTTTTTCGACCAGAGCGGCCGCTAAATCGAGCGCTTCTTTTTGTTCTTCTTTCAGCCACGCGTCTCCGCCGATCAGCAGCAAGGCGGAGACGCTGTTTCCGTCGATCTCTTTCAGGGCGGCGTCTGGGACGATCGTCAGTCCGCCTGCGGTATGAACGGGATTTTTTGAATTCGAAACGGTGAGAAGTTCGTATTTTTTCTCGGGCAGCATCTTCTGCAGCGACAGCCCCTGCAGCGCATAACCGTGCTCCCAGTCCGCCATTGCCTCGCATAAATACATGCATATTTTTTTCATTCGCGTTCGCTTCTCTCTGGATAAAATGTATGCTTATAATAACATGTCAGGCAATTTGGCCGCAACATGTTCATGGACAGGGAATCTGAACGCCGGCCGGTCCAGAAGCGTTTGAAAAATTTTCTTGTAAGGCTGCCCGCGGCGGGCTATGATCCGGGCAGGTCCAAAAGTCGAATGGAATTCATTTGAAGGAGTCATTCACATGAAACGAATGCCCGCGGTTTTTCTCGGTCACGGCGATCCGATGATCGCGCTGGCCGACAACGAGCTGACGCGCCGCTTCCGCGCGCTGGGGGAGCGGATCGTCGCCGGATTCGGCAGGCCGAAAGCGATCCTGGCGGTCTCCGCTCATTGGTACAACGCGCGCACGTTCGTGCAGACCGATCCCGAGCCGCGTCAGGTCTACGACATGACGGGCTTTCCGAAAGAATTGTACGAGCTGAAATACCCCGTCCGCGGCGACGCGGGGCTGAGCGCCCGCGTGCTGGCCGCGCCGGGGCTCGACGCGCGTGTCGACGACAGCTGGGGCGTCGACCACGGCGTGTGGTCGGTGCTGGTGCACGTGTTCCCCGAAGCCGACGTGCCGGTGGTGCAGCTGAGCGTGAACCGCTTTCTGGACGCATCGGCGTCCTACGAAGCCGGCAAAAAGCTGGCCTTCCTGCGCGACGAGGGCTATCTGATCCTCGCCAGCGGCAACGTGGTGCACAATCTGCGCCGCGTGGACTGGGACAACCCCGCCGGAACGCCCGAGGCGGACGCGTTCGACGAGTGGATCCGCGCGCAGGTGGAAGCGCGCCGCGACGACGCCGTGATCGACTTCAGGCGGCACGGCGACGCGGCCTACGCCGTTCCCTCCCCCGATCACTTCCTGCCGCTGCTTTACGCGCTGGGTGCGTCGGCCGGCGAAAAGCCCTGCGCGTTCAACGTCGTGCGCACGCTGGCCGCCATTTCGATGACCAGCTATGCCTTCGGCATGGATGCTTGAGCTGTGCCGCCCGAAAATCTTTCGATACAAAATATCCAGCCTTCGCGTACGCGCGGGCTGGATTTTTTTTGAACAAGAATAAAAGCGCCCCCGCGGAGGCGGGAGCGCGTGACGCCTAGACGACGCCGAGGATCGCCCTGAGGGCGTCGGCGGCGCTTGGAAATTTGACGACGTTATGGTTGATCTGCGTGCCGACGGAGATGAAGTCGCCGCGGCCGAAGTTTTCCATCAGCTCGAGGTCGGCGGGAAGACTGCCGAGATAGAGCGGCCAGCGGCAGCCCAACGATCTGCACAAGTTCTCGAGGCCGGCAGCGTCGGGTTTGCGGGCGATCTCCGACGTGATGCAGCGTTCCTTGGGCAGGTCCTGCCAGCCGAGCGTCCGTAAGGCGCAGTCAAGCTCGTCCCGGTCGCGCGAGGTGCAGATGCCCGCGGGGAGCGGCAGTTTGTCCCAGCGCGGCGAGAAAAGCGGCCTTTCGAGGACACAGGCCCCTTCCGGCAGGTCTTCCAGCAACGGCGCCTTGCCGTCGGTCGGTCCGAAATAGATGTCGTTGTAAAGGGCGACGATAGTGCGGCAATCGGCGGCGGAGATCATGGACGTGAAATCATCCATGCCGCGTCCGTCTTCGGCGGCGATCAGGCGAGCCTCCCATTTTTCCGGGGCGGGCAGCGCCTCGGCGAGATGTTGCCGTTCGCTCTTCATGGCCAGGGACAGAAGCGCCCAGGCTATGTCGCCGCGACTGCCGAAAATGTTGTGCCGGCGCGCCGCCTGCAGGTAGGGCGCCGCGTCGACCGCTTCCGACGCTTCCCGCTTCAGCAGCTCGCTCCAGCTGAGCGAAAGCGTGCGGGAAAGGGCGGCGGAGACCCCGGCACCGTCGACGAGAACGCCGTCGACGCTGAAGACGATACAGTCTGCGCGGCTGGGACTTAACAGCATGGCTCACACTTCCTTTCGCAAAGACAGCTCTCACGTGAAAGCCCCCTCGCCATCGCCGGGGGCAAATTTCTACGGGAAATATCATACCACATTCTTGAGCGGCTGAGGAAAGCAGCTCCCAAAATTTGTGGGTGGCCCTA
>NZ_ADFP01000028.1 GCF_000177335.1 Pyramidobacter piscolens W5455 | reverse complement strand
ACCGCACTGACGTTTCATGGTCCAATGTGAACCGCGTTTCGTTCAGTGCAAATGAGATGATACACCCTGAGGCTTTTTTTGTCTACATCTTCTTTTAGATTGTATCGGTATATATTTGCAATCTTTTAGATTTATCATTCGTGCGGTCAAAAGTAATCAACCGCCGATGGTCGTTGTCACGGAGCTTAATAATCGAAGGCACGTGAGGGGCCCGAAAAAGTCAGTTTTCGGGCCCCTCACGCGCCTATTTTTGCACGAATTTTTTCGTTTCAATTTTCGTTGTCACGCTCGCCCAACTCGCCCGAGCGGATGGCTAAGCGCTCGATGCCGCACGCCCTGCCGTCTTCGTCGTCAATCTCGACGATAACGCCGTTCAGGCGCACGTCTTCCTCGGCGACTTCGAATTTAGCCGGCAAAGAGGTGAGGAAACGGGGCAAAACGCTTTCGTAGGTCATGCCGATAGAGCTGCGGAAAGCGCCGGTCATGCCGACGTCGCTGATGTAGGCGGTGCCG
The DNA here is from genome assembly GCF_000177335.1 of Pyramidobacter piscolens W5455. Lineage (NCBI taxonomy): Bacteria > Thermotogati > Synergistota > Synergistia > Synergistales > Dethiosulfovibrionaceae > Pyramidobacter > Pyramidobacter piscolens. Next base: position 25,124 of record NZ_ADFP01000028.1, on the reverse strand, counting down.
CCGGGCAAAATCTCTTCGTCGGCGGTCTGGACATGCGTGTGAGTTCCGACAATGGCGGAAACCCGTCCGTCAAGGTACAGTCCCATGACGCGTTTTTCCGAGGTGGCTTCGGCGTGGAAATCGACGAAGACGGGGATGTCGCCAAGTTTCGGCAGCAGTTCGTCCATGGCGTGGAAGGGACAATCGGTGAGGGGCATGAAAACGCGCCCCTGGATGTTGACGACGCCCAGTTTTTTGCCGTTTTTGTTCGTCAGAATCGTCCAGCCGCGGCCGGGCACGCCCTGCGGGTAATTGAGGGGACGAAGGACGCGGGGTTCTTCATCCAAAAGAGGAAGGAATTCCTTTTTATCCCAGATGTGATTGCCCGAGGTGATGCCGTCTACGCCGGCGGCAAAAAACTCGTTCATGATCTTTCCGGTGATGCCGCGGCCGGCGGCGCTGTTTTCGCCGTTCACAAGGACGAAGTCGAAAGGGCCTTTCAGGCGGCGCAGTTTGGGCAGCATGGCGAAGAAGGCGTTTCGTCCGGGGCTGCCGACGATGTCGCCGACAAAAAGTATTCTCATGGAAGGAGCCTACTTGGCGAGGTCGGAGGCGCGGATCTCCTTGATGGCGGTGACCTTGATCTGGCCGGGATACTTCAGTTCCTCTTCGATCTTGCGGGCGATGTCGTAGGCCAGCTTGGCCACGGAAGCCTCGTCGGGAACGCTGGGCGCGACCAGCACGCGGACTTCGCGTCCGGCCTGGATGGCGAAGGCCTTGCTGACGCCCTTGAAGCCGTTGGCCACGGTTTCGAGCTTTTCAAGGCGTTTGACGTAGGCGTCGATGCTCTCGCGGCGGGCGCCGGGGCGGGCCGCGCTGATGGCGTCGGCGGTGGCGACGATGACGTCGTAAATGCTCTTGACTTCCATGTCTTCGTGGTGCGAGCCGATGGCGTTGATGACTTCGGGCGGTTCGCCGTAGCGCTTGGCGAGGTCGGCGCCGATCAGGGCGTGCGGCCCTTCGATCTTGAAGTCGACGGCCTTGCCGATGTCGTGGAGCAGCCCGGCGCGGCGGGCCAGCTCTTCGTTGACGCCCAGTTCGGAGGCGATCATGCCGGAGATGTACGCCACTTCCATGCTGTGCTGAAGGGCGTTCTGCCCATAACTGTAACGATAGCGCAGCTGGCCGATGGTGCGGACCAGCTCGGGATTCATCTGTTTGATGCCGAGTTCCATCAGCGTCTGATCGCCGGCGTCGGCGATGGACTCCTCCACTTCGGCGGTCGCCTTGGCGACCAGTTCTTCGATGCGGGCGGGATGGATGCGGCCGTCGACGACCAGTTTTTCGAGCGACAGACGGGCGATCTCGCGGCGCACGGGGTCGAAGCAGCTCAGCGTCACCGCTTCCGGCGTATCGTCGACGATCAGGTCGACGCCGGTGGCCGTCTCGAAGGCGCGGATGTTGCGCCCCTCGCGTCCGATGATGCGCCCTTTCATCTCGTCGTTCGGCAAGGACACGGTGCTGACGGCGACGTCCGAGGATTTTTCCACGGCGCAGCGCTGCACGGCGGTGACGATGATCTCGCGGGCTTTCTTGTTCGCGTCGCGCTGGGCCTGCGCTTCCATTTCCGCCAGCCGCAGGCCGATCGCGTGCTGAGCGCTGTCTTCGACTTCGTGAAGCAGCTGCGCGCGGGCCTGGTCGCTGGTCATCTGGGCGATCTGTTCGAGATCGGTGACGCGTCTCTTGCAGAGCTCGTCGGCTTCCTGGATCTTCTTTTCCAGATCGTCCTGACGGGTCTTCATCTCGTCCTCGCGGTGCTGGAGTTTTTCCAGCTTGCGGTCGAGTTTCTCTTCTTTCTGTTCCAGAAGGCGTTCGGTGCGCTGCAGTTCCACGCGGCGCTCCTTCGCGTCGCGTTCGGCTTCGAGACGGACTTTGGAAGCTTCGTCGCGCGCCTCCGAGACCAGCAGCTTGCTGTCGCGCTCAGCGCTGGACCGCGCTTCCTTGACGATGTCCTCCGCCTGAGAGCGCGCTTCCGCCACCTTGCGCGCGGCTACGCCCTTGGCGATGAACATCCCCGCTCCCGTGCCCCCGATGATGCCGAGGAACACTCCAAGTACCAGATACATACTCAAAAGTTCTCACTCCTTACGAATTTGTCAATATAAAATCGCCCCGCCCATTTTCAGGCGGCAGCGGAAGCCGGCATTCCTTCGAAAATAAATGAAAACATATGTTTGAGGGGAACGCGGGCTTGACAAAAATCTGCCTGTAACGTTTTTTATTTTACAGTTATCTGCGAAACTTCACAAGGGGAAAACGTAAAAATTTCCCCATAAAAAGGCCGGAAAAATCTTCGTGCGTTTTCGGATATCCATCGTTTACAACAACGGAAGCCCATGAGAAAAAATTTCCCATGGGCTTCCGCGGATTGTTCCGTGCCGTTATTCATCACCGTCGTCGGATTCTTCGCCGAGGCTGTGAAAATTTCCAAATTCCTCACGTAACTGCGCGAACGCCTCGCGGACGGCGGCCGGCGAAAAACCGCGGCGGCGCAGGCGAGCGTCGAGTTTTTGCGGCGTCATGCCGCGCTGATTTCCCCACTGGCGCGCCAGGCGCAGCGCCCGCTCGGCCTCGTCGATCCCGCTCTCCGCAAGGGCGTCGTCGATATCGGCATGGCTGACGCCGCGCGCCCTCAGCTCGTCGCGCAGGCGGCGCAGGCCGAAGTCGCGCTTGGAATCGACGTAGAGCAGCGCGTAGGCGCGGTCGTCGATCATGCCGATCTCCTCGAAACGGTCCAGCAGCTCCGCCGCTTTCTCCTCGGGGCAGCGGCGCTCGCGCAGTTTCCACGCCAGCTCTTTGCGCGTGCGCGGGGTTGAAACGAGGCGGATCAGTACGGACTCCCACTTCATGTCTTCGTCGTCGGGCAGCGCGGGAAACGGCAGGGCTCGCTCCTCTTTCATCAGGCGGTCCTCGCGATGTCGAGCATGCGCCCGTAGCGGCTCAACACGGCCTGCATGAGCAGCGGGAAGCTCTCGTAGGGATCGCCTTGCGCGATCAGAGCGAAGGCTTCCTGGCGCGCGACTTCCATGACGGCGCCGTCGCGGATCAGGTCGGCGACGCGAAAGTCCGTCAGGCCATGCTGACGCACGCCGCAGAACTCGCCCGGGCCGCGCAGCTGCATGTCCGCTTCGGCGATCGCGAAGCCGTCGCTGAGGGAGCAGAATTGATCGAGGCGGTGCTCCGCTTCGGAATTTTTCGGATCGGCGTAGAGGATGCACCATGATTTGGTGGGGCCGCGGCCGACGCGGCCCCGCAGCTGATGGAGCTGCGAGAGCCCGAAGCGCTCGGCGTTTTCCACGACCATCACCGTCGCGTTGGGGACGTCGACGCCGACTTCGATGACGGTCGTGGAAGCGAGCAGGTCGATGTGCCCCGCCGAAAATTCGGTCATGACGGCGTTTTTTTCTTTTTCGCCCATGCGTCCGTGGAGCATGGCCAAACGCCGGTTCGGGAATTCGCGCCGGAGCTTCTCGAAGCGCGACTCCAGCGGCGCGGCGTCGAAGTTCTCGCTCTCCTCGATGAGCGGGCAGACCCAATAGATCTGACGTCCGGCGGCCATTTCGCCCTCGAGGAAGCGCAGCATTTTCGGCAGGCGGTTGTCGCCGATCCACACGGATTTGATGGGCTGGCGGCCGGACGGCAGCTGGCGGATCGTGGACACGGCCAGGTCGCCGTAGACCGAAAGGGCCAGCGTGCGCGGGATCGGCGTGGCCGTCATCACCAGCGTGTGCGGCGCTTCGGCGCCGGCTTTGCTGTTCAGGGCCTTGCGCTGGAGCACGCCGAAGCGGTGCTGCTCGTCGATGACGATCAGGCCGAGACGCTTGAAGCTGACGGCCTCCTGGATCAGCGCATGGGTGCCGACGACGACGCGCAGCGTGCCGTCGGACAATTGTTCGTGGATTTTTTTCTTCTCGGCGGGCGCGACGCCGCCGGTCAGCAAGCCGACTTCGACGCCCAACGGCGCGAGCCACCGGTTCAGCGTCAGCGCGTGCTGCTGGGCAAGCACGGCCGTCGGCGCCATCATGGCGGCCTGCACGCCCGAGTCGAGCGCCTGCAGGAGCGCCATCACGGCGACGACGGTTTTTCCCGAACCGACGTCGCCCTGCAGCAGGCGGTTCATGGGCACGGAGCGGCGCATGTCGTCGGCGATTTCCTGCGCGACGCGGCGCTGATCGTCGGTGAGTTCGAAAGGAAGTTCGGCGAGGAACTTCCGCGTCAGATCCGCCTGCCCAGCCAGCGCCGGGGCTTTCTTTTCGAGGCAGCCGCGGCGGTGGCGCAGCGCCAGGCCGACCTGGAGCAGAAAGAATTCCTCGAAGACGAGGCGCTGCCGCGCGGCGCGGAAGAGCGCTTCGTCGGTGGGCTGGTGCATCTGGCGCACGGCGGAAGCGGCGTCGATAAAATGGAACTTCTCGACGATCGGCGGCGGCAGGATATCGGCGATCGTCGGGGCCAGCGTTTCGAGCACCGTGTCGATGACGCGGCGCAGCCATTTTTCGTTCAGCCCGGCCGTCGCGGAATAAACGGGCACGATGCGCCCCACGCTGCGCGGGTCGCTGCCGTCGAGGATCTCGAACTCGGGATTGAGCAGCTCCGGCACGGGGCGGCGCGGCTCCAGCGAGCCGTAAAGCGCCAGTTCCATGCCTTCCCGTAAAATCCTGCTCAGGTTCCAGCGGTTGAACCACAGGGCCCAGGCCACGTTTTTGCCGTCGCTGAGGCAGACGCGCGTGATCTGCATGCGGCGGTTGCTGCGGGCCACGCGCTGTTCGATGGAAACAACCCGGGCCCGGAAGGCCTGAGGCGGCCCGCCGGGCGCAAGATCCTGGATCGTCACAACCTGCCGCCGGTCCTCGTAGCGCCGGGGGAAAAAATACACGAGATCTTCCGCCGTCGCGATGCCGAGACGCTGAAGCAGCAGGGCCTTCGCCTCGCCGATGCCGCGGATCGCCGTCACCGGGTCGTCAAGGCGGAGGAAGCCCCGGTTCATTGATCTTTCTTCTCCTGCAGGCCGTCGAGCAGCATGTTGTACCGCAGCACCGCGGCCTTGGCGTCGGCGACGAAATGCTCTTTCGAGCGGCGCAGTTCCTCGATCTCGCCGAGAAGCTGCGTTTTCTGCGCGACGGCGTCGGCCAGGATTCCTTCGGCTCTCGCTTTCGCCTGCGCGAGCACGGCTTCGCTTTCTTTCTGGGACGAGGCGAGGAAGTCCTCGGAAGTTTTTTTCGCCATGGTCAGCGCGTTCTGCAGCGACACCTTGAGCTCGTCGTTCTCTCTGATGGTCGTCTCCAGCTCGCGGATGCGCATCTGGTCGGTGGCGTGGAGTTCGGAATATCGCTGCAGCGTGTCGGCGACGCGGTCGAGAAACTCGTCGACTTCGTCGGCCGCATAGCCGCGCAGGCCCCGCGAGAAAACGACGCCCTCCACGTCAACGACCTTCAGCAAGTCCAGGTCGTTTGCCATCCTCTATCGCTCCTGCCCGTTTTCTTCAGGCAGCCATTCGATCACGGAGTTCTTGTTCAGCGAAAGCAGCAGGCTCGTGCTCGTCACCGTGTAAAACGCGCCGTCGTGCATGCGCACGAAATCCGCCACGCGACAAACGATATCGGCGGCCGCCTTGCGGTCTTCCTTTTCGAAATCGAGCATCACCGTCTGCCCCTGTACGAGAGCGTCTTCGATGTCGTCGAGCATGGCGGCGGCGCCTTTTTTGACCAGCACCAGCGGCTGCGCCGTATCGTCCTGACGGCGCAGCGACTCGCCGAAGCGGCGCAGGCGGCTGGAAAAGGAGCCGGAAAAACCGGTCGCCTGACGTCCGCCGTCGCTCTCGAACTCCGCGGCTTCCTCGGATTCGCCGTTTTCTTTGACAGCGTCCGCGGCGGCGGCAAAAGCCCGTTCGTCTTCCACCGCAGCGGGAGCCGCTTCGTTTCCCGCCGCGGGGACTTCCGTTTCTTCCTCATCGTCGGGGACGACAAGGCGCTGGATCTTCTTCATATAGTCGGTACGACGCCTCTTGTTCCGGTGAGATTCCACCACTACGTCGCCGCTGTCGGCAAGACCGAGAAATGACAAAAGCTTGTTGGCCATGGGGATTTCCTCCTAACGATGTCCAAAGATTGCGGTGCCCACGCGAACTTCGGTGCTGCCCTGTTCGATCGCCCACTCGAAATCGCCGCTCATGCCCATGGAAAGGCACGGCAGATCGTCCGCGCTCAGGCGCAGACGGTCGCGCAGCTCGCGCGTGGCGTCGAAGGCGCCGCGGACCGCTCTTTCGTCGCCGCCGAGCGGACCGATGGTCATCAGCCCCTGAAGTTTCAGATGCGGGCATTGTCCTCTGACGAAATCCGCCAACGCGGGGACTTCCGCCGCCGGCGTTCCCGTTTTCGACGCTTCGCCGGAGCTGTTGACCTCAATCAGCACGTCCAGGCGCTTGTCCTTTTCGGCGCAGACGCGCTCGACCGCCGCGGCGATTCCCTCGCCGTCGATGCTTTCGATCACGTCGAAGAGCTCCACCGCCTTGCGCGCTTTGTTGCGCTGCAGGTGGCCGATCAGATGCCACACGGCGCCGAGCTCCGCGGGGAATCCGGGGATCTTGGCCTGTCCTTCCTGGACGCGATTTTCGCCAAAATGAGTCACCAGTCCGGTACGGGCCGCCGCGACCACGGTTTCCAGCGGTTTGGTCTTGCTCACCGCCAGCAGCGTCACCTCCGCCGCCTTGCGGCCGCTCCGCCGCGCCGCCGCTTCCATACGGTCCAGAATCGACCGGATCGACGCGAATATTTCAGACTCTACCATAACCGCACCCTCTTTTCTTCGGCATTTGCCGCTTCAAGTATAACAGGATTTCCGGCAGAAAGCCCCGAGGCGATAAAAAAACGGCCATCCTCGATGGGCTTTCCGGTGACGCTGCGGAAGACGAGCCGGTCTCCGACCAGCTCGAAAACGCCGTAGGTGCCGTGACGGATCGTCACCGCCGAGTCCGGCACCACCAGTCCCGCATCCTCGTCGGAACAGACGAGAAAGTCCACCTCGCGCGACAGCGCCATGTCCATGGGGAAATAGGGCATGTCGAGCGCCACTTTGGCACGCTCGTCGCCGTACTTCACGTACACGCGTACGCGCGCCGTCCACTTCGGCCCCTTCGACTCGCGGCGGATGGAAATGGAGCCGCGTTCCAGTCCGGCCCGCAGCCGGTCGGTCAGCTCAAGGTAAAAGATCGCGCGCGGCTCCTGAGGCAGATAGATCAGCTTGCCCACCGCGCGGACGGCCGTGTCGAGCGGCTTCAGATCCTCGATCCAGCGCAGCTCCGGCGCTTTGGGGAGCAAGCCGGAACCGAGCCACAGCGTCGGATAATCCCAGCGGTCTTCCGCGCCGTCGATGGCCGGCAAAAAGTATCCCCGCGCCGGCGTGCGGATCGTGATCGTGCGTCCGCGCGCCAGCACGGTCGCCACCACCTCGTCGTCGGCCACGGCCGCCAGCTTGCCGCCGTAAGCCAGCTGCACCGTGCCGGGCGACGGAGCGGTGAGCACTTTTTCGTGCCACAGCAGCAGCGCGTGAACCGGCTGCTCTTCTTCGTAAAAATAAGGCTGGGGCATGAACAGAGGCGGCATGGCTTCCTCCGCGCCCTGTCTCGCCCACAAAAAATAGAATCCGGCGGCCAGCGCACAGATGCCGGCGGCAAGGATGACGCGCAGAAAGCGGACGGGCCACGGTTCTTTCTTTTCAGGCGATTTTTCGGGGCGCGACGCGGAAACGTTTTCCCGCGGTTCCGGCGCGGCCGGACGAGGCTTTTCGCGTTCCGTTTTCGAAAACGGGACGCTTTTCGCCTCCGCCCCTTTTACGCGCTCCGCCCTGTCCGGCGTCTTTTCCTCCGCGGGACGGGGGCGACGGCTGATCTGCTCGCTCCGCTCCGCCCCGCCGCCTTCGCGCAGGTCCGGCAGCCTTGCGGAACGCTGCGGTCGCGGCCGTACGGGCCATTTGAGCTTTCCGCGGCCAGACGGGCTCGGATCGGCGGAAATGTCCTGCGCCGGCACGTCCGACGCCATACTTTTTCCCGGCACAATGTCGTTCAGGCCGGGGCTTCGCCGCGGACGCCGCGGCCACGTTACGGAGCCTCCCGTCGATGCCGGCGGGGCGTTTTTCTCCCCCGCTGCCGGCGCAAGCGGAAGCTCGGCCAGACGCTTGCGTTCCGTTTTCTCGCGTGTCCGTTTCGTCGATTTTACGTCATGTCGTCCCATTGCCGCGCCTCCGTACTAAACTGTCGCTCCAATCAATTTTTCATTGTAACGCAAAACGTCAAAAATTTGGAGATGGCAATGAGACGCCGCATCGTTTTCGCGGCGGAAGATCGCTTTTTTTCGCGAACATCCCCGCTTCACGGCGGCTGTTCTTATGCTATAGTATGGAAAATTCTCGAGAAGAAAAGGAGACTTCGCCGTGGAATCGCACGATGCTTCACCGCTGGACGCCGCGCCGGAGGCTGCACCCGAAGCGAGGGATTCTTTCCGCAGCGCGCTGTTCTTTCTGCTCTTTGCGGTCAGTCTGACGCTGCCGAATCTGGTGTATTCAGGGACGTCGTTCTTTCAGACGCTGCACCTGATGAAGTGGTGCTTCGCGCTGATCCCCGTCGGCCTGCTGGCGCTCTGCGCGGGCGGCCCGGCGCTGCTCGACGGGGAACGCGGCCCGCTGCGCCTCGACGTCATGGGGCTTTACTGGCTGCTCTACCTGGTTTTCGTGACGCTGCAGCCGTTGTGGGTCCCGCTTCGCTCCGTGCCCGGCTGGCGGCGCGAATGGTTCTTTTTCGCCGGCTGCGTCGTTTTTTATTTGACGGCGTTCTCCTTTTTCAGGGAAAGCTGGCTGCGCCCGATCCTCTGGCTGGCGGCGCTGAACGCCGCGATCAACGGCATTTTCGCCGAGCTGCAGGTGCGCGATATCGTCGCGCCGCTCTGGGGCATGAAGCTGGTCATGCAGACGCCGGGGCACTACATCGGCAACACGGGGCAGCAGAACATGTTCGCGCTGTGGCTGGCGCTGGCGCTGTTCTCGTCGCTGTTCCTCTTCGTCTGCTACGGCGGTCTTTTCGCCAAAAATCTCCGGAACAGGATCATGATCGCCGGCAATCTGCTCTTCTACGTGGTCATGTCCTGGTGCCTGATCCGTTCCACGAGCCGCTCGGGGATTCTCGCCTTCTGGGTGGGAGCGCTGACGATGGCGCTGATGATCTTCTTCACCTCGCGGGACCGCGGTCAGCTCAAACGCGCCGCCCTCGGCATCGTCTTGTTCTTCGGCGTGCTGGGCGCGTTCGTTCTCGCCGACACGGGGCGGGGTTTTGACTTTTTGCTGAAGACGCGCGACATGATCAAAAATATCGCCGACGTCGCCGCCCGCCGGGAAATCTGGCAGACGTCGTGGCAGGTCGGCGCGTTTCGGCCGCTGACCGGCGTCGGCCTGGGACAGTTCAAATGGCACTACCTTCAGGGGCAGCGCGTCGCCATGACGCTTGATCCTGCCATGAAATGGCAGTTCACTTACTGGGCGCACAACGAAATCCTGCAGTGGTTCTGCGAGTTCGGCCTGGGGGGCGTTGTGTCGCTGCTGCTGGCCGCTCTGGTCTGGCTGGCGGCGCTGTGCCGCTACGTGCGCCGCCGCCGCGGCCGCCGCCTGCCCATGGAGTTCCTCTGGGGAAGCTCGTTCCTGTTCCTCGTCTGGTTCGACGCGCTTTGGACGCGCCCGTTTCACCGCATCGAAAATTCGCTTTGGGTCGCCCTCGCCTTCGCGCTCTGCAGCCGCCACCTTTTCTGGGGCGAAGAGGGCGTGTTCGCGCTGAAGAAGGTGCCTTCGCTGTTCTATCGTCTGACGGGAGCCTTCATGCTCGCCGCGGCCGTGGGCGGATTCTGGTTCGGCATCGACGGCGTCCGCGCCGACCGGCTGCTGCGCCGCGCCGAGAGCTTCACCGACGACGCGGAGGAAAAAGTCCGGCTCATCAGCGCCGCCCGGCACAGCCCGATGGTGCGCGACCTGGCGGAGCACGAGCTGGCCATGCTGCGCCTTCGCCTCGGCGAAAAGCTCGGCGACCGCGAGATCATCGCCGACGGCCTCAATCGGCTGATCGCCTGCTTCGTTCAGCAGCCCACGGCACGGGATTTCGCCACGCTGATGGACTACGCGCGCCGCTCCAACATCGCCTCGCTGCTCGAATTTCTCGAACCGTACGCGCCGCCCGCGGGCGCGGCGGCAGGTTGACCTCCCGCCGCTCGCAAAAATATTCGCACAAAAAAACCCGAGCCGGAAAAAACCGGTTCAGGATTTTTGATTGCGCAGCGGGAACCCACAGGCGTCGCCGCGGCTGACCGCCAGACGGCGCCCGATGTTTTTCAGGCGCAGGGCAAGAGAATCGCGGCATTCGGCCGCTTCTTCGCCGGTGCAGATCTTGTCGTCGTACAGGGCGTAATCCCGGCGCACGGCCTGCGGCGAAAGGTTGGGCATGACGACGTTGGCCCCGGCCAAAATGCCCAACTCGCGCCCGTCCGCCGCGATCGTGCCCAGCGCCGTCGTGGCGGGGATCAGAGCTTTGGGGAAAAACAGGCGCAGCAGCGACAGGCACAACAGCGTCAGTTCCAGCGCGCCCGCCGGCGCGTGCCCGAAGGGCGTGTCGCGCTGGGGAATGAAAGGGCCGATGCCGATCATCTGCGGCTGAAGCGCCTTGAGGAATTGAAAATCGGCGACAAGATGCTCGGGACGCTGCCCGGGCGAACCGACCATGAACCCCGAACCGACCTGATAGCCGAGGCGCTTCAGCGTCCACAGGCAACGCCTGCGGTTTTCCGGGCGCTGCCGCAACGGGTGGAGCATACGGTAATGTCCGCCGCAGGCCGTCTCGTGGCGCAGCAAATAACGTTCGGCCCCGGCTTCGAAAAACATCCGATAGGCTTCGTCGCTGCATTCTCCCACCGAAAGCGTCACGGCGCAGTCGGGAAACTCGCGGCGCACGGCGGCCACCAGCGGCGCGATGCGCTCGGGCGGATACTGCGGATCCTCGCCGCCCTGCAGCACAAACGTGCGGAACCCCAAACCGTAGCCTTGCCGGCAGCAGCCGAGGATCTCCTCCTCGCTGAGGCGGTAGCGGCGCACGGCGCCGTTGCCGCGGCGGATGCCGCAGTAATAACAATCGTTGCGGCACTCGTTGGTGAATTCGATCAGGCCGCGCGTGTACACCTCGTCGCCGTAACAGGCGCGGCACAGAGCGCCCGCCGCCTCCGCCAGCGTGCGGCGCAGTCCGGGCGAATTGTCTTCGAGCAGCGTCTGCAGATCCCGCGGCGGCAAATCGTGCTCCGCGATCAGGCGCGTTGCGATCGCCTGGATTTTTTCATTCATGGCGGAACTCTCTTCCGGCTCTCGACGGCTGCCGACTGGGGATGCCGGCCGGCGCGGCGGGGATCTCCCTTTTCCTTCCGAACCGCGCGAACGGAAAGGGCCCCGTCAGCGACGAAAGCGCCAGCGGAAAAATCCACGGTCCCGGCAGCCCCGCCCCAAAGCCGTCCTGTTGCCGTTTTTTCGCCATCGCACCTCGCCCCCCTCCCGACGAACATTATCACAAAATCCAGTCGATGTCGAACAAACCGACACAAAAGCGCCGGCGTTTTTTCCCGTAGGGTCGTTCCGTGTGGAACGATCCTACGGGAAAAAACAAACATTTCATCGTTCGGCGTCCGCGCGCCAACGGGAAAGCGTTCCGTTATTTTTGTCGTATACAAAAAATGACAAATCGTATTTTATTATTAATTTCGAACAGAAGAAATATTTCATCTCCGATTTTCTATAGTCAGAGCTAAAATTATTTTGTATAATCAAATTATGCACTAATTGCGCTAAGGTCCTGAGAACTTCTCTCCGTCGGAGCGCAAATGAATCGACTCTCACGCCGCAGGCATGAGAGCGAAATTTTTGAGGAGGTGTTTTTTCATCATGAGCAGCACTTGGAATGGCAATTTCAGCTACAAAGCGATGCACACGCGCCCTTCTCCCGTCCGTGAGATCCTGGCGGTCATCAAAAAGCCCGGCATGATCTCCTTCGCCGGCGGCATGCCCGCGCCCGAGGTTTTTCCCGTCAACGAGTTCTACGAGAGCGCCCACCTGCTCAAGGACAACGGCACCGAACTGCTCCAGTACGGCACCACCGACGGCAACCCGGCGTTGCGCGAGTTTCTGATCGACTTCACGGCCCCGCGCCTCGGCCGCAAGGTCGGCATGGACCAGATTTTCCTGACCACCGGTTCGCAGCAGGCGCTCGACCTGTTCGCCTGGGCCATGCTCGACCCCGGCGACGTCGTCATCACCGAAGATCCGTCTTACATGGCCGCCATCACCGTGTTCATGAATCACGGCGGCGTGTGCCGCGGCATCCCCTGCGACGCCGACGGCCTTCAAGTCGAAAAGTTGCCCGCCCTGATCGAGTCGCTGCGCGCCGAGGGCAAAAAGGTCAAGTTCATTTACACCATCGTCAACTTCCAAAACCCCGGCGGCATGACTATGGGCGTCGAAAAGCGCAAGAAGCTGGCGGCCATCGCCGAGGAGTACGACATCGGCATTTTCGAGGACGATCCTTACGGCTACGTGCGCTATGAAGGCGAGCACCTGCCCTCCATCTTCTCGTTCGACAAGGTCGGCAACGTGCTCTATGCCGGTTCGTTCTCCAAGATTCTGGCCCCCGGCACGCGTACGGGCTGGGTCATCGGCGACCCATCCATCGTCCGCAAGATGTGCGTCTTCAAACAGAGCACCGATCTCTGTTCCAGTTCCGTCGATCAGGCCCTGATCGCCGAGTACTGCCAGAAAGGACATCTTGTCAGACATCTGCCCAAGATCATCGACAACTACCGCAGACGCCGCGATTCCATGGAAGAGAGCATGAAGCGCCATCTGTCGCCTCTCGGCGTCACGTGGGTCAAGCCTCAGGGCGGCTTCTTCTACTGGATCAACGTCCCCGGCGTCAACACCGACGAACTGATGAAACGCGCGCTCGAGAAGAAGGTCGCCTTCATCCAAGGATCCGCCTTCGCCGTCGAGCCCGGCGCCTGCACCAACAACGCCCGTTTGAACTACACCTACTGCTCGCCCGAGGTCATCGAAGAAGGCATCGCCCGCGTCGCCGCGGCAATCCAGGAGATGAAGAGCGAAGCCGAGGGGATCAAGGCTTAGTTCTCCGCAATCGTTTGGGAGGGGAAATTCCCCTCCTTTTTTAAAAGGCGCTTGGAATTTTTCGTGAAGAGTCACCGTCGGCGCAAAGGAGATTATTCGTGAGAAAACTCTTTTTTTCGATGTTTTTAGGGATCCTGACGGGCGGGATTTTCGCGGCGTCGGCCTCCGCGTTTCATTACGAAAACGGCCGTTTCGGCTATGGCGTCGACGTGCCGGAGGGATTCGCGCCGCAGCCGGAGGCCGAAAACGGCGACGGACGCGTTTTCATCAGTCGCTCTCCGCAGGGAGAGATCGCCGTCTGGGCGCAGTACAACGCGCTCGAACAGACGCTCGCCGAGGCAGCCGACTTCGCCGCCGGAGAGCGCGTCATCGCTTACCGGCGTCTGAACGGGAAACAGAACTGGTTCGTGCTGTCATGGCTCGACGACGAAGGAAAGGTCGTCTACTTGCGGCAGCAGCTCAGCGGCGACACGATCTACGCGCTCCGGTTCACCTACCCTCAAAGCGAACAAAAAGCGTTCGATACCATCATCGCGAATACGGTCACGTCGTTCAAAATTCCGCCGGCGAACCGGTAGTTCCCGTCGGGGCCGCATTCCCCCGCCGTGCGGCGGAGGAAGCTCCGAATGGAATATTTCAACTCCAGGAGGGATGCATCATGCGCAAATTTTTGACGGTGCTTTTGGCGACGGCGTTCCTGTGCGCAGCCGGTACGGCTTTCGCGGCGGCGCCGTTCCACATCGGCGTCTGCACGGAGACCGTCTCGCAGGCGGAAGACAACCTGCGCGGCGCCGAGGAACTGATCCGCCGCTACGGCGAAGTGGCCGACGGCGGCTACATCAAGCACGTGACGATGCCGGACAACTTCATGGCCGAGATGGAGACCACCATCAGCCAGATCGCGGCCTTCGCTGACGATCCGCTGATGAGGGTGGTCGTGGTCATGACGGCCGTCCCGGGCACGACCGAGGCGTTCCGCCGTATCCGCGAAAAGCGTCCCGACATTCTGCTCTTCGCCGGTCAGCCGCAGGAGGATCCCGGCGTCATCGAGAGCATCGCCGATCTCGCCACCAACGTCGATTCGATCACTCGCGGCTATCTGATCATCTACGGCGCCAAGAAGCTGGGCGCCACGGATTTCGTGCACATTTCCTTCCCGCGCCACCTCAGTTCCGAGCTGATGCTGCGCCGCTTCAACATCATGAAGGCGGCCTGCGAGGACATGGGCATCGCCTTCCATGCCGAGACGGCGCCCGACCCGATGAGCGACGTCGGCGTAGCCGGCGCGCAGCAGTTCATCCTCGAACACGTGCCCACGTGGCTTGACCGTTACGGCCAGAAGACGGCGTTCTTCTGCACCAACGACGCTCACACCGAGCCGCTGCTCAAGCAGATCGCCGCGCTCGGCGGCATTTTCGTCGAAGCCGACGTGCCTTCGCCGCTGATGGGCTATCCCGGCGCGCTGGGCCTGGATCTTTCCAGCGTGGCCGGTGATTTCCCCGCCATCCTCAAACGTATCGAAGAAGAGGTCGTCAGGCGCGGCGGCGCAAAGCGCATGGGCACCTGGGCCTATTCCTCCGGCTTCACGGCCGTGGTCGGGCTCGCCGAGTACGGCAAAAAATGCGCGGAAGCCGGCGTCAGCGCCCAGAATTTCCGCCGCCAGTTCAAGGCCGACGACCTGTTCGCCGTTTACGCGGCCAACACGCCCGGCGCCAAGTGGAACGGATCTTACTACCGCGACGCGCAGACGGGGCTGGAAAAGAAGAATCACCTGCTGGTCTATCAGGACACGTACGTGTTCGGCCAAGGCTACCTGGGCAACACCGAGCTGCCGATCCCCGAGAAATATCTCGCGATCAAATAAGATCTCTTAAAAAGATCGCGCCGCAATACTGATTCTTTACTAAAACGACGAATGTTCTCCAAGCCCCAGGGAAGATCTACAAAGCGAGTTGCGCAGGCCGCGCAGCGGTCGAGACAGTCCTGAGCGACTGGACGCCTTCGAAGAGCGAGGCAACTCGTTCGTCGTTTTCCACCAAGAGTCGGTAGAGAAACTCGGACGTTTCCTCTCGAACTCCTTCCCCGTTCCCCCTCGCCCCAGGAGACTCGGAGATTGAAAGCCCCTAGGATGTGAGATCATATGAACTCGAAGAACAAGGAAATTATCGTGATGGGTTTCGGTTTGTTTGCCATGTTTCTCGGCGCGGGCAACATTATTTTTCCTCCCTATATCGGAATTATCTCCGGCACAAAGTGGCCCACAGGCCTCTTAGGCTTCGCAGTCACGGGAATCGGAATGCCTTTGCTCGGGCTGCTTGCCACATTCAGAGCCGGGGGCAATATCGACAAATTTGCAGGGAAGGTCAGTCTGCCTTTTGCAAAGGCTTTCAATTTTGCCATCCTTCTGTGTATCGGGCCGCTGTTTGCCATTCCCCGGACGGCAGCGACGACCTTCGAGGTGGGAATCCTTCCCCTTTTGGGGGCCTTTGACCCGGGGAGTATTCTGGGCATTTCCTGGAGCGCGATCGCGGTTTCCCTAATCTTCTTCGCCGTCACGCTCTATTTTTCTCTCAATCCTTCCCAGGTGCTTGACCAGATTGGGACATACTTCACCCCTTTTTTAATTCTGATGCTGGGCTTCATCATCGTCAAGGGAATTCTCGTGCCTATCGGCAAACCGGCCGCTCCTGTGGTCGACAACGCCTTTGCTCTCGGTTTCACCGAGGGCTACCAGACCATGGACGCTCTTGCCTCAATGGCCTTTGCGAGCATCATCATGGCTGACATCATGGGCCACGGTCACGGCAATACTAAGGAAGGACTATCAATGGCCGTCAAGGTCGCTCTCGTTTCCATGCTGGGCTTCCTCTTTGTCTACGGAGGGCTTGTCTACCTGGGAGCTTCGGGGGGAGAGAGCTTCGCCAATACGAAGGACGGGCACACCGCCATCACGGTCAGACTCGTGGACGCTATCGCCGGCGACACCGGCAGATACGCCTTGGCCAGCGCCATGACCTTCGCCTGTCTGACCACAGCGATCGGTCTCACCACGGCGGTGGCGGGATATTTCGAAAAGCTCCTGGACAAACGGCTCTCCTATAGGGGCCTGGTCTGGATCATCGTCACCGCCAGCGCCGTCCTTTCGGTGTACGGGGTGAGGCACATCATCTCTTTGTCCGTACCGGTCCTGTACGCTCTTTACCCTGTGGCCATCGTCCTGATCCTCCTGAACTTGTTTGATCGGGGAATCACCCCCGGGGTCTACCGAGGAGCCGTCGTCGGAGCTTTCCTCATAGGGATCCTCTATGGCTTACAGCATGTGAGCACAGTTGCTGACCAAGCCAAAAATATGCTGGCCGCCATCCCGCTTGGGCAGGAGGGCTTTGCCTGGATCTTTACGAGCGCCCTCGGCGGAATCGCCGGAGCAGCCTGGACAAGGAGACGCCGCAAAAACGCAGCGCCCGAAAAATAATACTCGTTCTTTAGTAGAATGACTCGACTGTGAAAGCTCGGTGCCCCGCGAAGGTCCCGTCGCTCAGAACTGTCTCGACCGCTGCGCGGTCTGCGCAACTCGCTTTGCGTATTTCCTTCGGGGCGCTCTTGCTGTTTGGTATTTCGGAATAGTAGCAATCGCTCAAGACGGCGGCGTTCCTGCCTGGGACGCCGCCGTTTCCCGTCTCGTTTTCGCGCCTCGGACGCCGCCGGACGGAACGGCGCGCGGACGGCGGCAAGATCTCGCTTGAGCCTTCATGGATTTGTCGTATAATGGAGCCTGTCGGTCTCTTCGTTGTGCAAAGGACGCCGCCGTCATGTGAACGGCGGCCGGAAGTTCTCCGCGCGTTTCGCGGGCCGCCCGCGCGGGGACGGCGGCACTGAGCCTTGTGGGATCACAGCATATCGCCGGCGCGGGACCGGCGAAAGGCGCGACGTGCTTTCAGCGCGGCCGAAAAAACGGAGGAGGTTCTCGCCCATGAAAAACATGGACCGCCGCTTTCGCCAGGCCAACTTCGAAGCCCTGTGCTCCATAGTCTTGGCGCTGTCGTTCTTCGTCTGGTGGTACGCTTTCGCCTACGGGCTGGGGTCGGGGGATCCCGCGCGCTACCGCTTCGTGTTGGGGCTGCCGGAATGGTTCTTTTACAGTTCCGTCGCCGGCCCGGCGCTGTTCTGCGTTTTGGCGTGGCTGATGGTGAAGTTTTTGTTCAAAAACGTCTCGCTGGCCCCGCACGAGAAGGAGGACGCCGCCCATGATTAACTGGCCGCTGCTGACTCCCGTGCTCGCCTATCTGGCCGGCGTTTATCTGCTGGCGCTGTACAGCGGCGCGCGCATGGGCAGGAGCAAAAATTTCCTCAGCGAATACTTTATCGGCAGCCGCAGCATGGGCGGCTTTGTGCTGGCGATGACACTGGTCGCCACCTACACGTCGGCGTCGAGTTTCATCGGCGGCCCCGGCGTGGCCTACAGGACGGGGCTGGGCTGGGTGCTGCTGGCGGTGATTCAGGTGCCCACGGCCTGGCTGACGCTGGGCGTGCTCGGCAAAAAGTTCGCCATCGTCGCCCGCCGCATCGACGCGATCACGGTCAACGACTTTCTGCGCGAGCGCTACCGCAGCCCGCTGCTGGTCGTGGTCGCTTCCGTCAGCCTGATTTTGTTCTTCCTCTCGGCGATGACAGCGCAGTTCATCGGCGGCGCGCGGCTGTTCGAGACGATCACCGGCCTGCCCTATCTGTGGGGGCTGGTCATCTTCGCCGGCACGGTCATCCTCTACACGACCGTCGGCGGCTTCCGCGCCGTGGCGCTCACCGACGCGCTGCAGGGCATGGTCATGATCCTCGGCACGATCGCCATGATCTGGGGCATTTCCGTTTCCGGCGGCGGCATGAAGGCCGTCATGGGCAAGATCGCCGCGGCCGATCCGGCGCTGCTCACGCCGTTCGGCCCGGATAACTTCATCGCCAAGCCGTTCATCCTTTCCTTCTGGGTGCTGGTCTGCTTCGGCACGGTTGGCCTGCCGCACACCGTCGTGCGCTGCATGGGTTACAAAGATTCGCGGTCGATGCACGGGGCTATCGTCATCGGCACGTTCGTCGTCAGCTTCATCATGCTCGGCATGCACCTCTGCGGCGCGCTCGGCAGCGCCGTGCTGCCGGGGCTGGAGGTGCCCGATTCGATCATGCCGCAGCTGGCCGTAAAGGTCCTGCCGCCGGCCGTGGCGGGCCTGTTCCTGGCGGGGCCGCTGGCGGGCGTGATGTCCACCATCGACTCGCAGCTGATCCAGATGTCTTCGACCATCGTCAAAGACCTTTACATCAACTACGTCGATCCGGCCGCCGCCGGCGACGAACGGCGCGTCAAAAAGCTGAGCTTCTTCAGCACGGCCGTCCTCGGCGCGGTCGTGTTCCTCGCCGCCGTGCGGCCGCCCAGCCTGATCGTGTGGCTGAACCTGTTCGCCTTCGGCGGCATGGAAGCGGCCTTCCTCTGGCCGCTCGTGCTCGGGCTCTACTGGCGGCGCGCCAACGCCGCCGGCGCGCTCGCCTCCGCCGTCTGCGGCGTCGGCTGCTACTTCGTCATGGGCGCGTGGCTGAAGAATTTTTACGGCATGAACGTGATCGTTCCCAGTCTGATCATCGGGCTTTCCGCGTTCGTCGCCGTCAGTCTGCTCACTCCCCCGCCGCCGGCCGACGTGATCGACACGTTCTGGGGCGAATAGCGCCGCGAAAAAAACAAAGAGAACTGTTCCACGTGGAACTATGCACGTCGATCCCCGATGAATACCGCTTCATCGGGGATCGCGCTTTTTCACATTTGTTTTTTCCCGCGTCTTTTCATGGTGGATTTTATCGGAAAGCGCTATAATCGGTGTCGGTACGAGAATTCTTGCGATTCAGGGAGGTTTTTCCCGTGACGTTCGACGTCAAGAAGCAGTTCAGCGCCGCCGCGCTCGGCATTCGTCCCTCGCCGATCCGCGACATGTTTCATCTGCTCCGTCAGCCCGGCATGATCAGTTTCGCGGGCGGCATGCCCGCGCCGGAAGTGTTCCCCGTGGAGGAATTTTACGCCGGCGCGTCGGTCCTGCGCGAGCAAGGGCGCGACGTCCTCCAGTACGGTACCACCGAAGGCTATCCGCCGCTGCTGGACTTTCTCCGCGCCCGGATGGCGCCCCGTCTCGGGCGCGCCGTTTCGCGCGACGAGATCCTCGTCACTTCGGGCAGCTCGCAGGTCTGCGACCTGTTGATCCGCGCCACCGTCGACCGCGGCGATTACGTCGTCACCGAGGAGCCGACGTTTCTCGGCAACTCGCTGAACATGTACAATCAAGGGGCGAAGTTCATCACCGTCCCCTGCGACGGCGACGGCATGATGGTCGATCTGCTCCCGGAAAAGCTGGACCGGGCTCTCGCCGACGGCCACAAGGTGCGTTTCGTTTACACGATCCCCAACTTCCATAATCCCTCAGGTGTCACGCTCTCGCTCGGGCGCCGTCAAAAACTCGTGGAGATCGCCCACCGCTACGGCCTGATCATCATGGAGGACGACCCGTACGGCAGCGTGCGCTTCGAGGGCGAAGACTTGCCGACGCTCTGCTCGCTCGACGGCGAGGGCTGCGTGCTGTACGCCGGCTCGTTCTCCAAGATTCTCGCGCCGGGCACGCGCGTGGGCTGGTGCGTCGGCCCCGCCGAGCTGATCCGCACGCTGGCGGTCTTCAAGCAGGGGGCGGACACCAGCACCAGCGGCGTGTCGCAGGCGCTGGTCTACAAATACTGCGCGTCGGGCGCGCTCGACGCCAATCTGCCCAAGATCGTCGACAACTACCGCCGCAAGCGCGACCTCATGGAAGCGGCGCTGCGCAAATATCTGCCGCCGGGCGAAGCGGAGTGGGTCACGCCGCACGGCGGCTTCTTCTACTGGATCACGACGCCGCGCATCGACGGCCGCGAACTGTTCGAAAGGGCGATCGCGCGCAAAGTGGCCTTCGTCGTCGGCGGGCCGTTCTTCCCCAACGGCGGCGGCGAGCACAGTTTCAGGATGTGCTTCACCTTCGCCACGCCCGAGCAGACGGATGCCGGCGTCAAAGCCCTCGGCGAAGCGATGCGCGAGCTGCTGCCCGCCGCGTCGCGCTGAACGAACGACAAAAACGCCTTTTCCACATCCGTGCGGTGGAAAAGGCGTTTTTCGTCATGCAAAATATTTCAGCGGCCGTAGGCCATGTCTTCGAAGCGCGTGTACTCGCGCAGGAAGACGAGCTTCACCTTGTCGGTGGGGCCGTTGCGGTTCTTGGCGATGTCGAGCGAGGCCGAGTTGTCGTTGCGGCCTTCCGGATCCTTGGCGTAGTAGCTCTCGCGGTACAGCAGGGCGACGAGATCGGCGTCCTGCTCGATGGCGCCGGAATCGCGCAGGTCGGAGAGCTGCGGCGTCTTTTCGTTGCGGCTCTCGACGGCGCGCGACAGCTGCGACAGGGCGATGACGGGCACTTCCAGCTCGCGGGCGATGGCTTTCAGCCCGCGGGAGATCTCGGCCACTTCGTTCTGTTTGCTGTCCATGGTGCGGCTGGCGTTCATCAGCTGCAGGTAATCGACGACGATCAAGCCCAGTTCGCCGTGTTTGGCCTTGAAGCGGCGGGCGCGGGCTTTCAACTCGATCGTGGAGAGGATGGAGCTGTCGTCGATGTACAACGGCGCTTCGATGAGGATCGAGGCGGCGTCCTGAAGGGCCTTCCAGTCGCCGCGCGCGAACGAGCCGTTGACCAGTTCCTGAAGGTTCATGCGCGCTTCGGCGCCCAGCAGGCGCAGGGCCAGCTGCTCGGCCCCCATTTCCAGGCTGAAGACGAGCACGGGCAGCTGCGCTTTGACGGCGACGTTGCGCGCGATGTTCATGGCCAGGGCGGTCTTTCCCATCGAGGGACGGGCGGCGATGATGTTCAGCGCGCCGCGCTGCAGGCCGCTGGTGAGCCGGTCGATGCCGATGAAGCCGCTGGTGATGCCGGTGATGCCGGTGTCCTCGCGGTTGAAGGCTTCTTCGATCTTGTTGAAGGTGGAGGGCATGACGTCGCGCAGACTTTTGAAGTTGGCCTCGTTGCGCTGGCGCGACACTTCGAAGACGAAGCGCTCGGCGTCCTCCAGCAGTTCGCTCAGGTCCTTGCTCTCGTCGTAGCCCATGCGCACGATGGCGTTGCCGGCGCTGATCAGGCGGCGGTGGATGGCCTTGTCGCGCACGATGCGGGCGTGATAGGCGGCGTTGGCCGCCGTGGGCACGCTGTCGATGACGGCGGCGAGGAACGCCTGCCCCCCCAGCTTCTCGAGCAGGCCGCGGTTCTGCAGCTCGGCGCTGAGCGTGAGCATGTCCACGGGGCGGCTGCTCTTGACCATGTCCATGATCACGTTGAAGACGTCGCGGTAGTTCAGGTCGTAAAAATCGTCGGGCGACAGAAACTCGGTGACGTCGACCAGCGCTTCGCGGTCGAGCAGGCAGGCGCCGAGGACCGCCCGTTCGGCGTCGAGATTGCTCGGCGGCAGGCGGTCGAAGATCTCGTCAGGCACGGCCTTACTGCTGTCCTTCCACGGACAGCGTCATGGCGCACTCGACGCCGGCGTAGAGCTTCAGCGTCAGCGGATAAGCTCCCAGCGCCTTGACGGCGCCGTCGATCTTGACGTTTTTCTTGTCGAGTTTCACGCCGTACTGAGCTTCCAAAGCTTCGGCCACCTGGGCGGCGGTGACGCTGCCGAACAGCCGTCCGCCTTCGCCGGCGCCGACGCTCATCTTGATGACCTTGCCGGCGATCTTCGCCTTCACGGCTTCGGCTTCGGCGGTAAGCTTCAAGTCGCGGCGCTCGGCCGCGGCGGTCTTGTCTCTGAGGATGTTGACGTTCTGCGCGGTGCCCTCCACGGCAAGCCCGCGCGGAAACAGAAAATTGCGGGCGTAGCCGTCGGAAACTTCGACGACGGCGTTCTTTTTGCCGAGCTTGCGCACATCTTCCTTGAGAATGACTTTCATGAACGATCGCCTCCAAAACGATATCTTAAATTCCAGCACATATCGATGATTCCCGCGAAGGTCGCGAGCGGCGACAAGAACGGGATAATCGTAATCATCACGAGTATGACGTTGCGGACGAAGCGGGGCAGGCCGCGCCCGTCCATGAACCACGCCGCCAGCGACATCCCTTGGATCAGAAACAGCGTGCGCACGAGCAGCTCGAGATTGAGCCCGACGCGAATGAGAAATCCGGCCTGCGCCGGATAGTTCGCGCCCGCCCACGTGCACAGCAGCCCGACGAAGAAAGCCCACATCAGGCTTGAAGGGAAGCGCCAGCGGTCAAAAGGCGGCAGCTTGGGCAGCTCGACGCGGTCGAGACGCCTCAGCACGCGCCCGGCGATCCAGTAGCAGGCGGCGCTGTCGATCACGGCCACGATAATGAAAACGGCGGGGACGATCAGCGGCATGATCTTCATGGTCGCCTCGAGCTGCGCTTTGACGGCGGCCGACTGTTCGGCGCCAATGGGCAGCTTCAGCATCATGTCCATTATCTTCTGGGCGCCGCTCATGTCGAGATTCATCGGGTTGAGCCCGGTGACGTAAAAGAGCAGAACGGCCATGATCAGCTTGCAGCCCAGCGAGACGAGCGAGCTCCACCCCAGGATCTCGACGGCGGACCGCTTCAGCTCGATGATGCGCCCCATGCTCAGCCCCAGCAGGGCAAAGCCGAGAGCATAGGACAGCGCGGCGATCGGACCGCCCCAAAGCAGCACGAGAACGAAGCCGACGATCAGCGACGCAAAGCCGAGCCGCAGGTCGTGACGTATTTCCAGGATCACCAGGGGGACCGGGCTGAGCAAAACCAAGAGCAGGCCCAGCACGGGAATGTCCGCTCCAACGTACAGAATGACCGACAGCCCCGTGAGGAGCGCCGACTCTACCAGGCTGCGCGCCTGTGTCATGTCCATTTTCCCCCTTTTATGATTGCAGGCTGAACGGGGCAGCCGCAAATTTCAACAGATGGTGTAAAAAAAGAGAGAGGAAGACAAGCATCCTCTCTCTGTGCGTGTGTACGGTTACTCGGCGGTATAGGGCAGAAGAGCCATGAAACGAGCGCGCTTCACGGCGATCGTCAGCTGACGCTGATGCTTGGCGCAGTTGCCCGTGACGCGGCGGGGAATGATCTTGCCGCGCTCGCTGACATACTTCTTCAGGCGCTCCACATCTTTGTAATCCACCTCGTCGAGCTTGTCAACGCAGAAAAAGCAAACCTTCGGACGGCGCTTGCCGCCGCCTCTCTTTCTCATCGGACCGGAAAAAGGCATCGGAATAACCTCCTTTACGAAAAACAAAACCAGGGTGCGCCCCTGTTCAATGCTTCGCAGCGCCCGCGGCGCGCGAAGCGCGGCCTTTAAAAGGGAATGTCGGCTTCGTCCTCGGGCGCCGCGATGTTGGGCGCGCCCGAATCGAGCTCGGAGATATCCATGGGGAAACTGTCGTTGGCGCCGAAGCCGCCCTCGTTTTGCGGCGGCTGGGAATCACGGTAGCTTTTCGGCGCGCCGCCGCGGGCGGATTGGTAGGAACCGCCGCCCTGGCTCTGGTAGGAACCGCTGCCGCCGTCCTGCCCGCCGTAAGGCGCCGATCCGCCCTCATCGCGGCGTCCACCCACGAACTGGAAGTTGTCGGCCACAATCTCGGTGACGTAGCGTTTCTCGCCCGTCTTCGCCTCGTAGGAACGCACGTTGATGCGTCCCTCCACCAGAATGCCGCCGCCCTTTTTCAGGTAGCGTTCGCAGACTTCGGCGCCCTTGCCCCAGACGACCACGGGGATAAAGCAGACCTCCTCGCGCATTTCGCCGTTCTGGTCTTTCCAGCTGCGGTTAACGGCCACGGAAAACGACGCCACGGCACGCTGCGTGGCGGTGTAGCGGATCTCCGGATCACGAGCCACGTTGCCCATGATGATAGCTCTGTTATACCCTCGCATCGGACGACACCTGCCTACTTTCCGTCCGCCGCGACGTTGAGATGACGAACGACGAGCGGACGCAAGCTGAGAACGCGGCCAAGCTCCTTGAGCTGATCGGGCTCGATCTTGAACTCGATGACGACGTAAATGCCTTCGGTCAGCTTCTTGATCTCGTAAGCAAGACGGCGCTTACCCCAAACATCGGTCTTCGCGACCTCGCCGCCAAGTTTGACGACGAGCTCCTCGATAGCCTTGACTTCCACGCTGTGGTCCTCGACGGTAGGATCGATGATCACCATCATTTCGTATGAACGTACCACGCGCAACACCTCCTCCCTCTGGACTGTCGGCCCCTCATGGGGCAGGGAACTGCATTTAGTGATTATACATTACTTGACCATGCCGCGCAAGCGGATTTCTTTCGTCTCCGCGAAAACGGTGTAGTGTTACAAAAGAAGTGAGACTGAAGCAGATATACAAAAGCGGTTGGTTCCTTTAGAATGTAAGTCACCACAACCAAGCATCCTAAGGAGGGCCCAACCGCCATGAATACTATAACACAAACCCGGCGATATCTTCCACACGAACTCCACACTAAATATCATGCCTGTCAACTCTACCGCTCCACAAAAGATGTCAGCTTTGTCTGCAGGCGTTACCACGTTTCCAGGGCTTCTCTGTTTCGCTGGATCAAGGTCTTCGACGGCACTCAAGAATCTCTTCAAAACAAGTCTCACAGGCCGATCACGCCGCATCCCAAAGCTCATACGGAGGAGGAGCTGTCCTGGATTCGCAACCTTCACCGCAGGAATCCGAACATCTCCCTCTGCGAGCTCTATGGCAAGCTCCGAATGGAACACGGCTACGATCGCCATCCCGGTTCCCTGTACCGCGTATTTAAACGCCTGGGATATTCCAGCAGTGCTCCTTCGACTCGGAAGCCCTACAAACCCAAGCCCT
>NZ_ADFP01000027.1 GCF_000177335.1 Pyramidobacter piscolens W5455 | reverse complement strand
TAAAAAAATTGATCGAGCTCATACACTAGCTGTCTCTTCTTCACCATATTCACTTTTCAAGGTGCTGTATCGCAGCCGATTTCGGCGCGACCGGGATAATATACCACTACTCTTTCAGGAATGCAAGCCCCAATTCGTCATTCTCTGATGGACTTCAAAAACATCGTCCCGCTCCAGACGAACACTGGTGTGCTTCAATTTCTCCCCATTTTTCTCCCCGTACTTTTTCGGAGATTTGACTGACTTGTTTTTTCCGCTAGAATAGACGATGTCGTGTTCATTGTTACTCTGAATTACTGAGGTGAATCCCGTGAATAACAGCAATAACAAAAAGGGGCATCCTGCATCGCAGAGGCAGAAGGCGCCAGTACAGGCCCCCTCAAGGAGAAAAAGATCGTTTCTAAACAAATTTCTGATGTCTCTGGGAATGACTGTTCTCGCCTGCATCGCAGTGGTTTCGGTGGGACTGGCTTTATACATCAATAAGATTGCAGATACGCTGCCCACTGACGACGAGATTCTCGCGTATCGAGCAAACGAAGCCAGTATCGTTTACGATCGCAAAGGTCGGGTGATCACGGAACTTTACGTTGAAAATCGCAAACCCATGAAACTGGAACAGTTTTCCAAATGGATGGTGATGTCGATCCTCGCGGCGGAGGATTCTCAGTTTTACTCTCATAAAGGGATCCGTCCGCTGGCAATTCTACGTTCGCTTTTTAGCGGCGAAGGCGGACAAGGCGCCAGTACGATCACGCAGCAGCTGGCGAGGAATCTCTTTTTGTCGAGTGAAAAGAGCCTGGACCGCAAAGCCAAAGAAGCCATCATTTCTCTTCACATGGAAAGGCTTTATTCCAAGGATAAACTGCTTGAGACGTATCTCAACGCGATCTATTTTGGTCATGGCGCCTGGGGCATCGATGCGGCGGCCCATAGTTACTTCAACAAAAGCGCCAGCGATCTGACGCTCGGCGAAGCCTCGATTTTAGCCGGACTGGTCGCCGCTCCCGAAAAATATTCTCCGATCAGGAACATGAATCTGGCCAAAGCTCGCCAGAATTACGTGCTGAACCGTCTGGTCCATTTGGACTGGATCACGCGGGAAGAAGCGGACACTGCCGCTCAAGAACAGCTGAAATTCAACGAACGGACTGAGAAAAACAAACTCGTTTTTAACAAGGCACCCTATTTTGTGAGTCATATTCTCTTCAAAGAACTGATTCCGGTTTACGGCAGCGACAAGATCTACAAGGGCGGCATGAAGATCTATACGACCTTGGATCTCGACGTGCAGCAGGCGGCCGAGGAATCCATGGCAAAGTTGAAAAGCGAAGGCGGGCTTGTCGCGCTCGATCCGGCAGATGGCTCCGTTCTCGCGCTGGTCGGCGGCAAGGACTTCGAACAAAGCAAATTCAACCGGGTGACGCAGGCGTTCCGGCAGAGCGGTTCGACTTTCAAACCGATTGTTTATACGGCGGCGCTTGAAGCCGGTTATCGCCCGATTGACCACATCATGGACACGCCGATTTCACTGCGCGTTCCCAATTCATCGGGGCCTGCCTGGACGCCGCACAATTTCAGCGAGACGTATGCGGGAGAAGAAACGCTGCTCAACGCTCTGGCTCATTCACACAACACTCCGGCCGTGCGCCTCACCTATATGCTGGGACCGACGGCCGTCGTCGAGACGGCCCGGCGTATGGGAATCACCTCGCCGTATCTGACTCCCACGCTTTCCGTTGGTTTGGGGGTCGCCAGCGTCACGCCGCTGGAAATGGCGGTTGTTTACTCGGTTTTCGCCAATAACGGCAACCGCGTCGAGCCCTACTTTATTCGAGAAATCCGCAGTCGCGAGGGAAAAGTTCTTCAGATGAATTCCCCGAAGATAACGGAAGCCCTTCCGCCTGGGACGGCAATGATGGCTCGTGCGATGCTCCAGGAAGTTATCCGCGCCGGCACCGGCAGCAAAGCGCGTCTCGCCGGATTCGAAATGTTCGGTAAGACCGGCACGACGAACGATTACACCGACGCATGGTTTGCCGGCGGCGTTCCCGGGGTGGTCGCTGTCGTTTACGCGGGAAACGATGACCTGAAGCCGCTCGGCGGCAAGAACGCCACGGGCAGTCAAATTGCCCTTCCCGTATGGTCCTCATTCATCAGAAGCGCCGTTAAAATCCTCGAGACGCCCCACGTCTTTCCCAGAGAGCTTTCCGACGAGGAAAGCGGCGTCAGGGTCATGCGCGTATGCGTCGAAAGCGGTTTTCCGGCCTCGCCAGAATGTAAAAAAGTCACCAACATCTACATGCCTGCGGACAGAATCCCCGCCGCTCCCTGCCCGCTCCACGCCGAGATCGCGGCAGAGGCGGAAGATCCCAACGCGCCGCAACTGCTGCTTTTGGATCAAGATAAGACAGATCTCGACGCCGCCAAGAAGGATGAAGAACTTCTGGTCTCCCAAGATCAGCTTCCGATCCTCGATCCCTCCCAGATTCCGCCCCCCATTCCGCCCGCCCCCGACCTCCCGCCATCAGAGGGGAACAGCACTGGCAGCTGGCGCGATTACATCAAAAAGGACGATCGTTCCGTCGAAGAACGGTATCAGGAATTGCTCAAGAAGTACAATATTCAATAACAAAAAGTCCGAAGGCCGGCTTCACGCCATGCCTTCGGACTTTTTCAATCCATTGCGGTCGTACGGGTTTTCGGCAAGAGAAAGAAGAAGCCCGCAGCTGCGGGCTTCTTCTTTCTCTTCGATTTGGCTTTTAACAGCGCGGCAAAGTCTAGTACATTCCGCCCATGCCAGGTCCCATGCCGCCGGCCGGATCGGCCTTCTTCTCCTCGGGCTTGTCGGCCACGAGGACTTCGGTGGTCAGGATCATCTTGGCAATGGAAGCGGCGTTCTCAAGAGCGCTGCGGGTGACCTTGACAGGGTCGATGATGCCCGCCTTGATCAGATCGACATACTCGCCGTTGGAAGCGTCAAGGCCATGCCCTTCCTCAAGGGAAAGGACTTTCGCGACAACGACGTCGCCCTGCAGGCCGGCGTTGGTCGCGATCAGATGCAGAGGCGAAGACAGAGAGTTGAGCACGATGTTGGCGCCCGTGCGGACGTCGCCCTTCAGCCCCTGTTTCTCGATCTCCTTCTCAAGGTAATCGACGCAGTTGACGAGGGCTACGCCGCCGCCGGCTACGATGCCTTCTTCAACGGCCGCGCGGGTGGCGGAAAGCGCGTCGTCGATGCGGAGCTTCAGTTCTTTCTGCTCAGTCTCGGTAGCGGAACCGACCT
>NZ_ADFP01000026.1 GCF_000177335.1 Pyramidobacter piscolens W5455 | reverse complement strand
CGCCGGTGGTGGGCGACCGGGTGCGCGTGCGTCGCGCCGACGGCACGCTGCGCGAGCTGACGGCGGCGCAGCTGCCCGGACCCGGAGAAACGCTGGTGGTGTCGGTGACGGAAGATCCCGACGGGCCGTACATGTTCGACTTCGAAAACCGCGCCGGCGGCGCGGTGCGAGGCTATTGGCGCGGAGGCAGCAAGGTGATCGCCGCGGTGGAACGTCCCTTCCGCGGCGTGGGGCGTTTCAGCGGCAGCAAGTTCCAGCGCCGCAGCGCTCTGCGCGCCAATCACTGCGGCGTGATCTGCGTGAGCACGAGCGACGTCGGCGACATCGGCGGTTTCCAGATCATTCCCTACGAGCATTCTTTCTCCAAAGAAATGCAGTCGGCGTGGGAAAAGACGCAGTGGATGATCGTGCGTTCGCTCGACGGCGAAAAGATGACGGCGCGCGCGCCGCTTTTCAAGGGCACGTTCACGCCGGGAGCGCAGGCGCTGGAGAAGCTGTGGGACTTCTGGTCCACCTACGGCCGCCGCTCGCTGGTGATGTGCCGCGTCGACGGCGGCGAATGGCGGCGTTTCGACGCCACCGCCGGCAAGGACGACCACGCCTTCGACCATGTCACGCATCTGCGCGTTTACGCGCCCTTCACCAGGGAACCGGGCAAGAAAACGCGCTTGGGCGACTTCCGCTGAGCGCTTCGGAAAAAACGCAAAACAAAAAGGAGTTCACGAAAAACTTTCGGTGAACTCCTTTTTTAATCGGGCAGGAAATTTTTAAGCCGCGCCGCGAGCCGGCGCCACAGAGGCGCGCAGAGGCGCGCGAGGCGGATCCGCCCGTGGAACAGCCCCCAGCCGGCCAGCAGGGCCGAAACGGCGAACAGCGGGTGAGCCGCGCAGAACTGCAACAGCCCCGCGGCCGGATCGACGTAAACGAAACGGAAGAACCGCTCGCCCGTCAGGCGCGCCACCAGCGGCGCGAGGAACAGACGCATCACGGCGTAATAGCAGCACAGCGACAGCGGCGCCAGCACGGCGATCAGGCGGATGAAGCGGCGGTTCTCGTCCAGCGCCTGCTGCGAGATGGCCCGCGCGTAACATTCCGT
>NZ_ADFP01000025.1 GCF_000177335.1 Pyramidobacter piscolens W5455 | reverse complement strand
AGCAGTTCTAAACTCGTATGGCAAAAAGGCTGAAAGCAAGATGTTCCACTTGAACAAATTCGGTGCCAGTCGGAAAATAACTTACGTTCCGGAACGACCTTCATCTCCCATTTTTTGTCGTTATAGAAGTTCAGCACGTCGCGAGGTCGAGAAAATTTCCACGGACTCTATTATTCAGCTCAAAGCGACTGGCGGCACGCTCCACAACGGCGTTTCTTCTTCGGCGCTCGGGAATCTTACATGCCGGAAGGCTGTTCCGCGCACCGTTCACATTCCTGAGGCTGATCCAGCAGATCGAAGATAATCTCCGTCATCTCGCCGAATCCATGGCAGGACCTGCTGCGCGGTCGTTCGAAGGGAATGACGAGATCTTTCAGCACGCGACCGGGATGAGCGGAAAGAACGACGACCCGGTCGGCAAGGTAGAGCGCCTCGTCGACGGAGTGGGTGACAAAGACGACGGTCTTGCGGTCCTGCTCCCAGATGCGCAACAGCTCCTTCTGCAGAAGCACGCGGGTATGGGCGTCGAGCGCGCCGAAAGGTTCGTCCATCAACAGCACCTCGGGGTCGTTGGCCAGCGCTCTGGCGATGGCAGCGCGCTGGCGCATACCGCCGGAGAGTTCGTGAGGCTTGACATGCGCGAACTTTTCCAGCCCGACGCGGACGAGATAGTCCATAGCCAAAGCTTTGCGGCGCTCCGCGTTCATACCGCTGAATTCAGGGCCGAGGGCGACATTTTCCAGGACGCTGCGCCACGGAAAGAGCGAATACTCCTGAAACACCATGCCGCGTTCCCTGGAAGGGCCGGTTATATCCCGACCGCGAAACTGCACCGCGCCGGAAGTGGGTTTTTCCAATCCGGCAACGATGCGCAGCCAGGTGGATTTGCCGCAGCCGGAAGGCCCGAGGACGCAGACGAATTCCTTTTCGCGAATCGCCAGATCGATGCCGGCAAGAGCCTGAAAAGTCTTGCCGCCGTCAGTCACGAACGTTTTCGTCACATTGCGGGTCTCGATAACGGGCGTCATCGCGCTAACCTCTTCCATGCAAAACAGCGGTCTTCGACGGCGCGGAACGTGACGTCGATGAGCAAACCGATGATGCCGATGCTGATCATGCCGGCCATGACGATATCAGTGCGCGCTACGGTGTAAGCGTGCGTGATCAGATAGCCGATGCCCGAGATACTGCCGGGCATCATTTCCGCGGCGACAAGACACATCCACGCGCCGCCCAGTCCGAGGCGCATGCCGGTCACGATGGAAGGGGCGGCGCCGGGCAGCAGGACTTTAAAGAAAATGTCGCGCTCCGAAGCGCCGAGGACGCGCGCGGAATCGATCAGCGTGGCGGGGACGCCGGAGACGCCGTGAACGGTGTTGAGAAGGATGGGAAAGAAAGCGCCGATAAAAATGACGATGAGCATGGTGAACTTAATACTGTTCAGCAGGATATACCATTCCCCCTCCTCGACCCCGAACAGCGTGGCTAGGCTGGCGACGCCGAACCATGCCAGCAGCAGGGGGATCCACGACAAAGGCGGCATGGGGCGGAGAATTTCCACGAGCGAGCCAAGCAGACGATTGACCAGTTTGTAGTGCCCCATCAGGATACCGAGAGGCAGCGCCAGCATCAGCCCGGCCATGTAGCCGCCAAAGACGCGCAGGCAGCTGATCCACACGTTCACGGCCATGGAACCCATTTGCAGCAGATTCTCCGTCGGATGGAACATCAGATACGCGACCTGTCCGACCGTCGGCAAAACAACGTCGTTGCCAATGGCGACGGCGCTGTGCTGCCAGACCCAGAGCGCCGTCAGCGGCGCCAAAAGCGGCAACGTCAGCGCTGAAAACAGAGATTTCAATGACACTGCACATCCTTCCTCAAACTCTAAAAACAGTCGCTCAAAGCAGTAACGGATTTTTTTGTAAAGAAGATTTTACTCTGAAACAGTCACGAAACGGAAATCGAAGACCTGATCCATCGTATTAGCCAGCTTCTTACCCTTGAGTTTGCCCGTAAGTTGCCCCAGACGATTAAGAATTTCCGCGTACATCTCGGCGTTTGCCAGCCAATCGGGCGTCACATCGGTGAAGAAACGGATATGGGCCTTTTCGATGACCTCCACAGGAACGCCCATCCATTCAGAGGTAACGGTTGCTGCTTCATGCTTGTTTTCCATGCACCATTTGGCGACAATGGAGAGTAACTTCATATAATCTCCAACCGCCTCAGGAAATTCGGCAACGATCTTCTCAGTTCCGGTAATACAACAACAGGGAAAGTTAGCCCAACGTCCCGCGGGAGGAAGTTCGCTTAACTGTAGGACGATATGCCCCTGCCCCTTGGATTCCACAACTTCCGGAGTAGGCGCAGGAGCGACGCAGAATTCCACCTGCTTGGCCACGAGCGCGGGAATGAGATTGGAAATGCTCTTCAAATCTACCATCAGAATGTCAGCGTTGGCCTTTGTCGCGCGGGCATCTCCGGTGATACGGAAGCCGCTGGCCTGCATGGCGCCCTCGACGACTATTTTGGGGGCGCTGGTAGGGGAGTGATAGCCTATCAGCACAGGACGTTTGGCAGCGCCGACATAAGCGGAAAAGCCATCCCAGCCTTTAACATCGGAAATATCGTTGTTGGAAAGCATGGCAATTCCATCGGCTTGGGGAGGGGAGAGGACCTTGATCTTCACTCCTCGATCGATACCTGCGAGCATCGCGGGAAAAGAGTTGAGCGCAAGATCAAGATGTCCCTGGGCAAACAAAGATACCGAATCAGCGGCTCCTTTTGTGAAGAGGACGTTTAAACGCGCTGTTTTCACGCCGTTTACCATGAGATCGTATTTTTCTTTCTCAACAGCCGGTTCAAGCCAGACGCCCGAGTCTTTGAAATCTTTGCCTTTTGCCATGGCGACCATAAAGGGCTGAAGGTGAGTGGAAATACCCAAACCGACGCGTAAGACCGGTATCTCGCCCGCAAGAGACGCGCTTGCGACGGTCATGAAAAGCATTGTTGAGACGAGCAATTTTTTCATGAAAACACCCTCCTTTATAACAAGAATCCCAGCGCCAACAACAAAAAAATGTCATGATTCATAACATATTCTCTGTACTTTAAGTCAAGAAACATGCAGTATTTATGAGGGATAAAATGCTCCTTCATCGAAAACGAGAGCATGCCCGAATCTTCCCTGCAAACATCGGCCGCCGGTTTCTTTTCCGGCGGTCGATGTTTGCAGGCTGTCTTATTGAGAGACGCTGACGAAACTGAAATCAAAGACGACGTCCATAACGTCGGACAATTTCTTGTCTTTCAGTCTGCCCGTAAGCTGGCCGAGACGGTTAAGCACGTCGGGATATTCACTGGCGTTGTGCAGCCATTTGGGCGTGACGTCGGTGAAAAAGCGCATATGCGCGCCTTCAATGATCTCGACGGGAACCCCCAGCCAATTGGAAGTCGCGACGGCCGCGTCGTGTTTGTGTTCCATGCACCACTTGGAAACAGCCGTGATCAGATCAACGTACGCTTTGACGGCTCGAGGCTGCTCGGCGATGATCTTTTCGGTGCCGGCAATGCAGCAGCAGGGGAAGCTGGTCCACTGCCCTTCGGGCGGCAGATCGCCAAGCTGAAGGACGATATGCCCCTGCTTCTTGGATTCCACGACTTCGGGGGTAGGGGCGGGCAGCACGCAGAATTCGACCTGACCCGCCACAAGCGCGGGAATAGCGTTGGAGATGCTTTTAAGGTCGACCATCAGGATGTCGGCGTCCGTTTTCGTGGCGTTGGCGTCGCCGGTAATGCGGAAACCGCTGGCGTCCATCGCGCCTTCGAAAACGATCTTGGGAGCACTGGTCGGAGAGTGGTAACCGACCGTGACGGGGCGTTTGGCCGCCGTGACGTATGCGGAGAAACCGTCCCATCCTTTGACGTCGATGTCGTTGCGGGAGACCATGGCGATGCCGTCGGCCTGGAGCGGGCCGAGAACTTTGATCTTCGTGCCGCGATCGATGCCGGAGAGCATGGCGGGGAAGGAATTGACCGTCAGGTCAAGGTGATCCTGAGCGAACAGCGAGGTCGCCTCGGAGCCGCTCTTGGTGACGATGACGTTCAAGCGGGCGACCTTTTCGCCGTTGACCATCAGATCGTATTTCTCCTTGGGAACGACGGGAGTAAGCCAGACTCCCAGATCTTTCAGATCCTCGCCCATCGACATCGCGACCATGAAGGCTTGCTGGTGCGTGGTGATGCCATAACTGCAGCGCAGCACCGGAATATCGGCGGCGAAAGAACTCCCGGCGCAGAGCAGCGCCAGAACAGCGGAAAGAATAAATTTTTTCATAACCTGAGACCTCCATCCTTATCATAAAAATATCGTATGTTTATTATAAATTTTCAGCATTAAAATACCAGCATATAAAAGTCGAAAAAACTCTCTTAAGCAAAGTGACGATTGTGCGTTTATGACGGACAGGGCAAAAGTTGAAAAGAGAACGAACGGCATTTGCACGGGCGCGGCGATCCTCGACTTCAGCGCATTTCTTCCCGCGGCGCCAAATCGTGAAGGCGCCAGCATTCGGCCATGTGATCCGTTTCGATCTCGAAAAGCGGCGGCGGACGGCGCAGGCAGACGCTCATACAGTATTTGCAACGCGGGGCGAAGGCGCAGCCGGGCAAGGGCGTCAGCGTGTCCGGCGGCTCGCCGTCGATGGCGGCCAAGCGCCGCGAGCGCGCTGCGTCGAGGCGCGGCACGGCGTCCAGCAGGGCGCGCGTGTACGGATGGGCGGGTGCGTAGAAAACCTGTCGCCGCGCGCCCGTCTCGACGATGCGCCCCGCATACATGACGGCGATCCGCTGCGCCATGCCGGCTACGAGGCCAAGGTCGTGCGTGATCATCACCGTCGAAGCGCCGCGGCTTTTTTGCAACGAGCGCAGCAGGTCGATGATCTCGGCCTGGACCGTCACGTCCAACGCTGTCGTCGGCTCGTCGGTGAGTAGCAGCCGCGGGCCGCAGGCCAGTGCGATCGCGATCATCACGCGCTGGCGCTGGCCGCCGGAAAGCTCGTGCGGGAACGCGCCAAGACGGCGCGCCGCCGCGGGAATGCCCACCAGTTCCAGCAGTCGGAGCGCCTCTTTGCGGGCGACGGAACGCGAAGCGGAACGATGCGCGGCGATCTTCTCGGCGATCTGCGCGCCGACGCTCAGCGTCGGATTCAACGCCGCCAGCGCGTCCTGAAAGACGATCGCGCAGTCTTCGCCGCGATAGCGTTCCCACTCGCGCGGCGACTGCGTCAGAATATCCTGTCCCGCAAAGAGGATGCGGCTGCCGCTTTTGATCTCGCCCGGCGGCGCGATCAGCCCCATCACGCTCCGCGCTGTGACCGACTTGCCGCAGCCCGATTCGCCGACGAGCGCCACCGTCTCGCCTTCGTCGACGAAAAATGACGCGCCGCGCACGGACTGAAACTCGCCGGCGTAGGTGCGAAAGGAAACGCGCAGATCGCGAACTTCCAAAAGATGAGCCATGTCGCCGCCTACTTCTGCAGACGCGGATCGAACGCGTGCTGGAGCGCGTCGCCGAGCACGTTCAGGCAGAGCACGGTGACGAGGATGAAGGCTCCGGGCACGAGCGCCAGCAGCGGATTGTAGAGGATGTACTGCTGCGCGTTCTGCAGCATGCTGCCCCACGACGCGCGCGGCAGCGGCACCCCGTAGCCGAGGAAGCTCAGCGCCGATTCGTCGAGGATCGCCCCCGCCGCGCTCAGCGAGGCGGCGACGATGATCTGCGCCGTCAGGTTGGGCACGATATGGCGGCAGACGATCTTCAAACGACTCTGGCCGATCGCCCGCGCCGCGGCGACGAAATCCTGTTCCTTCAGCGCCAATGTCTGCGCGCGCACGATACGGGCCACGCCCGTCCACGAGAACATCGCCAGCATCAGCACGAGCGTGAGCATGTTGGCCGGCACGAACGCGAAGACGATGATGATCAGCAGCAGGCTCGGCACCGACTGCACAATGTCGACCAGACGCATCAGCGCCGCGTCCGTCCTGCCGCCGGCGTAGCCGCTCAACGTCCCCAGCGTCGTTCCCAGCGCCACCGACACCAGCATCGCCGCGAATCCCACCGTCAGCGACACGCGTCCGCCGTAGATCGCCCGCGTGAAAGAATCGCGCCCCAGCTCGTCGGTGCCGAGCCAGTGCTCGGCGCTCGGCGCGGCCATTTTGCCGGTCACGTCCATGAGATCGGGGTCGAGCGGCAGCAGCGGCGCGGCCAAAGACGCGGCGGCAATCAGCGCGAAGACGATCAGACACAGGAGCGCGGGAGGGTTCGCCGCCAACGCGCGGCGGAAGCGCCGCCGCTTCGGCAGGGGAGCGCGCGTCGGCGCAGACGGGCAGACGACGCGCTCGAAATCGGCGGCGCTCACTTCCCCGCCGTCAAATCCCGAAAGCATTTTCGCCATTCAGCGTCCCTCCTCGAGGCGGATTCTTGGATCGAGACGGCGATACAGCACGTCGGCCGCGAAATTTCCCAACAGCAGCAGCGTGCAGGAGATCATGGTGATCCCCATGATCATCGGATAATCGCGGTTGTTGATCGCCGACATTCCCAGCATCCCCAGCCCCGGCCACGAAAAAACGGTTTCGATGATGAACGAGCCCGTCACGAGCGTGCCGAAGCGCGAGCCGACGATCGCCACGACCGGCAGCAGGCAGTTTTTCAGCACGTGACCGTACAGGACGCGCCGGCGGGACAACCCCTTGGACAGCGCCGTCTGCACGTACTCCTCCTCGAGCTGAGCGATCGTCCCGGCGCGGATGTAGCGCACGAAAACGGCGATATTGTTGAGACTGAGCACCGCCGCGGGCAGCGCGGTGTGGCGCGCGACGTCGCCGAACGAGCGTACGCCGATGGTGCGGAACCTCGCCGCGGGCAGGAGCCGGAGCTTCATGGCGAACAGGATGATCAGCATGATCCCCAGCCAGAACGACGGCGTGGAAATGCCCAGATAACTCAACGCGCTGATCACATGATCCGCTTTTCCGTGTTTGCGCGTGCCGGCGATCAGTCCCAGCGGTACGGCCAGCGCCAGCGAAAGCAGCAGCGACGCCCCCATCAACGCCGCCGTGCGCGGCAGACGCTCCGCGATCTGCGGCAGCACCGGCTGCCGGTTTTGCAGCGAAAGGCCGAGATCGCCGCGCAGCGTCCTCTTCAGCCAGGCGCCATACTGCCGCAGCGCGCTTCCGTTCAGCCCCATCGACTCGCGCAGGCGCGCCATCTCGGCCTCCGTCATCTTATGCCCCGTCGCGCCCGGCGTCATGTAGACGTACAGCGGGTCGCCCGGGGCGAAATAGACGATGAAAAAAGACAGCGCCGATACCAAGCCCCATACCAGCGCCATCTGCGCGAACCGCTTCGCGGCAAATCCC
This sequence comes from Pyramidobacter piscolens W5455, assembly GCF_000177335.1. NCBI lineage: Bacteria > Thermotogati > Synergistota > Synergistia > Synergistales > Dethiosulfovibrionaceae > Pyramidobacter > Pyramidobacter piscolens. Next base: position 150 of record NZ_ADFP01000025.1, on the reverse strand, counting down.
GTTCTCATCCGTATCGACCCCTTTCCCGTTTTCCGCAAAAAGTCGCGGGGCGGCGATCGATCCCCGCGCCCGAACCGTTGTGTTTTTTCATGATTCATTTATAATAACTATAACACGAACGCAAAAAAATCGGAGCGGCGCGCCGCCCGA
>NZ_ADFP01000024.1 GCF_000177335.1 Pyramidobacter piscolens W5455 | reverse complement strand
ACCTGATGAAGAAATGGATCATCGCCTCCGCAAAAGCTCCTTCGGGTATAATAAAAAAATCCGCCGCGGTTCGCTGACGGATTCAGCGAAAATCATCAAAACCGACAGAGAGGATGAACGGCGATGCATCCGTTTCTTCACTTCAAAACGATCACGCGGCACAAGCTGCTGGTGATGAAATTCTGTTTCCGTCTCGGACTGTACTGGCAGGGCCTGCTGCACGATCTGTCGAAGTACGCGCCCGTCGAGTTTTTCGTGGGGGCCAAGTATTACCAGGGCACGTGCAGCCCCAACAACGCCGAGCGCCTCGACAAGGGCTACAGCGCGGCGTGGCTGCATCACAAGGGACGCAACAAACATCATTTCGAATACTGGATCGACTACGCCGTCGGCGACGGCGCAGACGGCGCGGCCCCGCCGATGTGCGGCATGGAGATGCCGCGGAAATACGTGGCGGAGATGTTCTGCGACCGCGTCGCCGCCAGCATGATCTATCTCGGCGAAAAGTACACCGACGCCGCGCCGTGGGAATATTACGAAAAATTCAAGAGCCATTACCTCATCCATCCCAACACGGCGGCGCTGCTCGAAGAAGCGTTGCGCGTGCTCAAGGACGAGGGCGAATCGCGCGCGTTCGAATGGGTACATACGCATATTCTGCACGAGAGAAACGCGCCCCGCCGCGGAAAAAGGCGGACCGAATGAATTCAAACGGGAAACCGCCGGCCATACGTCGCCAACGGCCATGTTCCACGTGGAACACTCCATGAAAATCGAAAAATCTCCGTTTCCGAAGCGATCGTTCGGGAACGGAGATTTTTTTTCGCAAACTATTTTATGGCCAGCGTTTCGTTCATGCTGCCGGTACGGTAGCCCTGCAGATCGAGCGCGGTGTAGCTGAAACCGATCTTTTTGAACTCGGCGGCGAGACGTTCGCGATTTTGTATGATCAGAGCGAACTGTTCGGGCAGCGCTTCGATGCGGGCGATGTCGCCATGGACGCGCACGCGCATCTGCGTCAGTCCCATGTCGAGGAGCAGCTGCTCGGCCCGCTCGACCATGTTCAGTTTTTCTTCGCTGAGGGGTTCGCCGTAGACGAAGCGCGAAGCGAGACAGGCGAAGGACGGCTTGTTCCACGTCGGCAGCCCCAGCTCTTTTGACAGCGCACGGATCTCGTCCTTGCGCAGACCGGCGTCGCGCAGCGGGCTTTTCACGCCCAGCTCGGCGACGGCCTGCAGGCCGGGGCGGTAGTCGCCCATATCGTCCATGTTGCTGCCCTCGGCGACGCGGCGGAAACCGCGCGAGGCGGCCAGCGCGATCATCTTCTCGAAGAGGGCGCGCTTGCATAAATAACAGCGGTTGCGCGGGTTTTCGCGAATACCGGGAACGCTCAGTTCGTCGCAGACGCAGATCTCGTGGCGGATGCGCTCGCGCTCGCAGAATTCGTCGGCCTCGTCGAGCTCGCGCCGGGGAAAGAAGCAGGATTGCGCGGTGATCGCAAGGACTCGGTCGCCCAGCGCTTCGCGGGCGGCCTTCAAAAGAAACGTCGAATCGACGCCGCCGGAAAAGGCCACGGCGACGCCGCCGAGTCCGCGCAGAAGATCTTTGAGCCGTTCGTATTTTTCGTGAAGCGGGTCCATGAAGCAGTTCCTTTCGGGCGCCTACTCGCTTTCGCCGAGGAAGGCGCGCACGCAGTTGGCGGCTTCGAAATCCTTTTTGCCCATGCCGTAGCCGATGGACGAAACGGTCATCACGGGCATGGGACAGAAATCGGCGACGAAGTGCTTGAGCAGCGCCGCGCCGGTGGGAGTGCACAGCTCAGCGCTCACGCGTCCGCCGTACATGGGCACGCCGCGCAGGAGCAGAGCGGTCGCCGGCGCAGGCACGGGCATGACGCCGTGGGCGCAGCGCACATGTCCGCCGCCGACGTTGACGGGCGAAGCGAGCACGCGCCGCGGCGCCAGATCCTCCATCAGCGTGCAGACGGCGGCGATGTCGGCGACGGCGTCGAGAGCGCCCACCTCGTGGAAGTGGATCTCCGTTACCGGCACGCCGTGAACGGCGCTTTCGGCGGCGGCGATGAGCCCGTACACTTTGAGGACTTGCGAGCGCACGCTCTCGGAAGCGTTCAGCCCCCCGACGACGGCCTCGATGTCGGCCATGCCGCGGTGGACATGGCGGTGCCCGTGATCGTGATGGAGGTCATGGCAGCGTCCATGTTTGTCATGCTCGTGACCGTGAGCGCCCATATCCTCGCGGACATGATCGTGACGATGCCCGCAGCCGCCGTGTTCATGATGGTGGGCGTGCCCGCCGGCATCCTCTTCCTCGCCATCCACCGTGACGGTCATCTGCGTGCCGGTAATGCCGCACTTGACGGTCTTCGCCGCGGCAAAACGCACGCCGGGCACGCCGAGCGCGTTCAGCTTCGCGAGCGCCGCCTCCCGGTCGGGCGCCAGCTCCAGCAGCGCCGCCGTCAGCATATCGCCGGCCGCGCCCATGGCGCAGTCGAAATAGATCGTTTTCATTTTTTGACCTCCATATGATTGACCATACTGGCAAAATAGCCCGCGCCGAAACCGTTGTCGATGTTCACGACCGTGACGCCGCTGGCACAGGAATTGAGCATGGAAAGCAGCGCGGAAATGCCGCCGAATGACGCGCCGTACCCCACGCTCGTCGGCACGGCGACGACGGGACAGTCGGCCAGCCCGCCGACGACGCTGGCCAAAGCGCCTTCCATACCGGCCACGGCGACGATGACGCTGGCGCTCATCAGGTCGTCGAGATGCGACAGCGTGCGGTGCAGTCCGGCCACGCCCACGTCGTACAGACGCAGCACGTCGTTGCCCAGCATTTGCGCCGTCAGCGCCGCCTCCTCGGCGACGGGAATGTCGCTCGTGCCGCCGGTGGCGACGACGATGCGGCCGATGCCGTCCGGTTCCGGAAAGCCGCCGGCGATCCCAAGGCGCGCCTCGGCGCGATATTCGATCGGGAAAGCGGCGTTCACTTCTCGCGCCGCTTCCGGCGACAGGCGCGTGATGATCACGTTCTTCTGGCCGTGACGGGCCATGATGCCGAGAATGGCAACGATCTGCGGCGGCGTTTTGCCTGCGCCGTAGATCACTTCCGCCGCGCCCTGCCGCACCGGGCGGTGCAGGTCCACCTTGGCGAAGCCGATGTCCTCGAACGGCGCTTCTTTCAGGGCCAGCAGCGCCTGTTCCACCGGCACCGCGCCGTCGCGCACGTCTTCGAGCAGTTTTTTGATTGAAGTTTTCATCCCGTCACTCCCCGATTCGCCGCCGCCTGAACAAAGAAATACGGCGTAGATTGGTATATTGTACCTCATGAAGTTCGTTTAAGGTCAAAAAGCTCCCCGCGCCGAAATGCTCCGACCGCGGGAAGCCTGAAAATTTCTCTCTTTCAAATACCGTCGGTGCCGGAACCGTCTTTTTTGATCAGATCCGCCAGCTTGCGCCCGTCAAGATAGGCGAGGATCATCGAATCCAGTTCCCGCCACATGGGCAGCGTGCGGCATTCTCCGCGGCGGCCGCACTTTTCGCCGCGCCCCGCCAGACAGCTCACCGTCGCCAGCGAAGGTTCGGTCAGCCGCAGAATACGCCCCACCGTCAGCGCTTCCGGCGCAACGGCCAGCTTGTAGCCGCCGCCTTTGCCGCGCATGCCGGCGAGAACTTTGTCGCGCACCAGCGACTTGAGGATGGCTTCCAGGTACTTTTCCGAGATCTGCTGGCGCTCGGCGATCGCCCGCAGCGGCACATAATCTCCGCTCTGATGCTCGGCCAGATCGATCAGCACGCGCAGAGCGTAACGTCCCTTCGTCGAAACAAGCATGCGATATTTCTCCCTCGTTCACGGCAAAACGCCGTTCAATGTCGGTGCCATTATACATCAGCCCATAAATACGGGCTCGCCCGTTCGCGTTCGGCCGCAAAAAAACACTTGCTTTTTTCGGATTTCGTGCTTAAATAATCCCAACAACTTCACGACGCCAAACCGAAGACGCGGAGATAAAACCGCAGCGCGCGCTCACAGAGAGCCGGGGCAGCTGAGATCCTGGCAGAAATGCGGCTCGGACAAATGGACCGCCGAGGGCGGACCCCAACAGCGCGAAAGCTCGCTCAGTAGGGCCCGACGGGAGCTCCCGTAACAGAGCGGGGATGTGTTGGCATCCCGCGAGCGGCCTTTTTCGCGAAAGGCAATCAAGGTGGCACCGCAGGCCTTTTTCGAGACCTGTCCTTGAACGTATCCGTTCAGGGGCAGGTCTCGTTTTTTGAAAGGAGGAAAAACGCGCTGCCCCGGCACCACGCATCGGCTGTTGTGGATTTTGTCGTTCCCGGAAAAATTATTTTCGAAAGAGAGGTTTTTGTCATGACAATGAAAAAGTTCTTCACGGCCTGCATCCTGTCGGCCCTGTGCGCCTCGTCGTCCCTGGCCGCGCCGAAATTCAGCGTCGGCATCGTCCAACTGGTCGAGCATCCTTCGCTCGACGAAGTGCGCCTTGCCATCCTCGCCGAGCTCAAAGCGTCCGGCTACGGTCCCGACGTGGCGGAGATCGACTACCAGAACGGGCAGAATTCGCCTTCGCTGATCAGCGCCATCTGCCAAAAGTTCGTCGCCCGCGGGGTGAGCGTCATCGTTCCCATCGCCACGCCCGCCGCGCAGGGCGCCGCCGCGGCCGCGGAAACGATCCCCGTCGTCTTCGCCGCCGTCTCCGACCCCGTCGCCGCCGGGCTGGTGAAAGACCTCGCCCGGCCTGACGGCAACGTCACCGGCGTCAGCGACGCCATCCATCCCAGCAACGTGCTCGACCTGGCCGAAGAGCTCACGCCCGGCCTGAAAAATTACGGCATCATCTACAACACCGCCGAAGCCAACTCCACCAACACGGTGCGCAAGGCCGAGGCGGAAATGTCCAAACGCGGCATCGCCTTCCGCGAAGCCGTCGTCTCCACCGCCGCCGAGGTTGTCCCCGCCGTCAACTCATTGATGGGCAAGGTCGACGCCATTTACGTGCCCGACGACAACACCACCGCGTTAGCCATGCCGCTGCTGTCGCAGGTAGCCATAGAGCACAAGGTGCCCGTCTATACCGCCGTCGATTCGCTCGTGCACGACGGCGGGCTGGCCACGAGCGGCATCAACTACACGAACTTGGGACGCCAGACGGGACAGATGATCATCCGCGTGCTGAACGGCGCGAAGATCGCCGATACGCCCGTGGAAGTGCTGCGCGAGGCCTCGGTCGTGGTCAACGGCGAGACGGCCGCCGCGCTCGGCGTCGACGTTTCCAAATACGTCAAGTAACCCGGCGGAGCCGCTGTTTCTTATGAGCCTTCTTTTGATCCGCGGCGCGGTCGAGCAGGGACTGATCTACAGCCTCGTGGCGCTGGGACTGTACCTTTCCTTCCGCACGCTCAACATTCCCGACATGACCGTCGACGGCAGCTACACGCTGGGGGCGGCCGTTTCGGCGGCGCTGACGGCGGCGGGGCATCCGTTCTTGGCGCTGTTCTGCGCCGCTCTGGCCGGCGCGGGGGCCGGCCTTGCGACGGCCTTTTTGCAGACGAAGTTGAGGATTCAGTCGATCCTCGCCGGCATCGTCACGATGACGGCGCTCTACTCGATCAATCTGCGCGTCATGGGCGGACGCGCCAACCTGACGCTGCTGCGTCTGGACACCGTATTTTCTCTGCTGAAATCCGCGCTGCCGCGCGTCGCGCAGCCGTGGACACGATTATTGGTCGCCGCGGGCGCGGCCGTGGCCGTGGGATTCATGCTCGCGTTTTTCCTGCGCACGCGGCTGGGGCTCTCGATCCGCGCCACCGGCGACAATCCGCGCATGGTCAGCGCCTCGTCCATCAATCCGCAGTATACGATCACCGTCGGCCTGTGTCTGGCCAACGCCATGCCGGCCCTGTCCGGCGCGCTGATCGCCCAGTACCAGCAGTTCTGCGACATCACCATGGGCACGGGCATGGTGGTCATCGGCCTCGCTTCGCTGATCATCGGCGAAGTGCTTACCGGCGCCACGCGCTGGCCGTCGGTGCGCCGCGGCGTTTCCGCGGCGCTGCTGGGCGGCGCGGCGTACTGGATCATCATCGCCGGCGCCATCTCCTCGTCGGTGTCGGCCAACGACCTCAAACTGCTCTCGGCGCTGATCGTGGCGGCAGCCATCTCCTGGCCGGTGCTCGCGTCGCGCGTCAGGTTCGCGCTGCGGAAGAAAGCGGGCCGCTGATGCTGACGCTCGACAGAATCAGCAAGACATTCGACCCCGGCACGGCCGGCGAGAAAAAGGTGCTGGAGAACTTCTCGCTGCACCTCGACCGCGGCGAGTTCGTGACCGTCATCGGCTCCAACGGCGCCGGCAAATCGACGATCATCAACGCCGTCAGCGGCGCCTTTTACGTGGACAGCGGCCGCATCGAGCTCGACGGGCGGGACATCACCTTCATGAAGGACTACCGGCGCGCTCACTTCATCGGCCGCCTGTTTCAGGATCCCATGCAGGGCACGGCGCCGTCGATGTCGGTCGAGGAAAACCTCTCGCTCGCTTTCATCCGCAACGACGAGCACGTCTCCCCCTTCGGCCTGTCGGCGCGCGAGAAAAAATATCTGCGCGACCGCGTCGCCACGCTCGAACTGGGCCTGGAAAACCGCATGAACGCGCGCGTCGGCACGCTTTCGGGCGGCCAGCGCCAGGCGCTGACGCTGTTGATGGCGACGCTGGTGACGCCCAAGCTGCTGATGCTCGACGAACACACGGCGGCGCTCGACCCGGCCACGGCGGAAAAGGTGCTGGCGCTGACAAAAAGCATCGTCGCCGAAAACAGGCTGACCTGCATGATGATCACGCACAACATCAGTTCGGCGCTGGCGCTCGGCTCGCGCACGATCATGATGGACAACGGGCGCATCCTCTTCGACCTGCGGGGCGAGGAGCGCGCCCATATGACCGTGCCGGCGCTGCTGGATCGTTTCAAAGAGGCGGTGCGGAAAAACCTGGACAACGATCGCATGCTGCTCAGCTGAAAACGGACAAAAAAATCCGTCGGACGTTCCGTTTCCCGGAAGCGTCCGACGGATTTTTTTTCGTAAAATCACGGAACGGGCAAAAACTACTTCTTTTTGACGTCGACAAATTCCACCTTGAGCGCCATGCCCAATCCCTTGGCAAGGTTGTTGAGCGTCCGCAGCGACGGGTTGCCGCGCCCGTTCTCGAGGCGGCTGATGTCGGGCTGCGTGATGCCCGTCATCTCGGCGAGCTGCTTCTGCGTGACGTTCTTCTTGCGGCGCGCTTCGATCAGAGTCTTGATGACCTGGTACTCGGGATCATAAGCGTCCCACTTCGCTTTGTACTCGGGATCGCGAAGCTTCTTCTCCAGTTTCTTTTTGAAATCATTCATCGCGGAATCTCCCCCCTGTTAAAAATGGCAAAAAATTATTTACACAGAAATCTTTTCCACCGCATTACACGAACACTCCCAAGTTCCCCATGCCCCTCAAGACCGAGCACCCCCGCGCGCCGCGTCGCCTCTGCTCCGAGCGAATTACACGATCCCTGCCTTGACAGCAAAATTATTTGAGCACATATTTATTTTCATGGTTATTATATGGGATCGTTCTTATAGTGTCAATAGGCTCTGCGGTTCTGATCGATTCCAGCGCATTGACTCTCACTTCGGAAAGAGCCGAACCAACAGGAGAAACAGCATGATGACCGCCAAGGTTTTCAATCCGAAGCGACAGATCTCTTTCAGCGTCACTGGATTTTCCAAAGTTTCTTTCTCCTTCAGAAGATCGCGCATGACCGATTTTCCTCCATCCACGGCGGTTATTCTGCCGCTTCGCATTGGGCGCGCAGCGCTTCGAGAAATCGCTCCGCGGCGCGTGAATGAACCTGGTATTTTTTCCACACAACCTGCATCCCCGACTCCACTTTCGGCGAGAGCGGCCGGAAGGCGAGTCCGCTGTCGCTGCCGGTGCCGACAAGACGGTCAAAGGTCAGCGCCAATCCCACCCCTTCTTTGACCATCAACGAGGCGTTGAAGACCAGGTTGTAGGTCGCGGCCACGTGAAGCTGACCGGTTTCCTTTTTCAGCCAGCGCGAGATGTCGGACTCGATCATGCCCTGACGCGAAAGAATCAGCGGCTCGTCCCAAAGCTCCTCGGCGCGAATGGATTTCTTTTTCGCCAGCGGATGGGCGGCGGGCATCAGCACCCCCCAGATGTCCTTCGCCGGCAACAGCAGCGAATCATATTTTCTCGTGTCGATGGCGCCGAGCAAAATGCCGAAGTCCAACAGGCCGCGATCCAACCGCTCGGAGACGTCGATGGAGTTGCCGCTGTACAGGTGACAACAGACGCGCGCGCCTTCGCGGCGCAGCTGACACGCCGCCCGCCCGACCATGCGCATGGCGTCGGTCTCGCCGGCGCCGATGAACACGTCGCCGCTGACGGCCTCGCTATCCTGCTGCAGTTCGGCAAGCGTTTTTTCTTCCAGTTCGATCATCTCACCGGCGCGCTTGCGCAGCAGCATTCCTTCCTCGGTCAGGCTGACGCGGCGCGAGCCGCGCACGAACAGCTTTTTGCCCAGCTCTTTCTCCAGGTCCATAAGCTGGCGCGACAGCGTCGGCTGAGTCAGGTGCAAATAGTCCGCCGCGCGGGTGATGCTCTCTTCACGGGCCACGGCCAGAAAATAACGCAAAACCCGCAACTCCATAAATTCACGCCTCCCTTCTTCAGCATATGCCTGCCAAGCATCATCATGAATTTAACATGAGTATTGGATATTGTAAAGTGAAACCATTATAATAACTTCATCAAAGAGAAAGAGGTGATGGCGCTGTACGACGATCTGTCCCAGGAACAGACCGTGATCCGCCATTTGGAGGACGCGGGCTGTACGCCCGCCGTGATCCGGCAGTTCACAGCCTGCGCCGGCGAGGACGAATGTCTGAAGTTCCTTGCCGCGCACCGAAAGCGATTGCTGCAGTCAATCCACGAAAGCCAGAGGAAGCTGGACACCTTGGATTTTTTCATCTTCGAGATGAAACACAAAAGGCGTTCCGCCGGCTTTCGTTGAAAGGGCACAGGTTCTTCGCCCTTTTCAGGGCGCCGAAGGCGCGCCGAAAATTCCGCGAAATCGCGTGCCGCACGCCATGGACGGCGCCCAAAAAGGCCCCGGCGGCTGGGTCGAACGTTTCGAGAAATGCCGCCTCAAGGGCGTGGTACGCGGGACCGGCGCCGATCGGTCCGGCGAGCTCGAAGGCAGTCGGGCTGCGGCCGAGGCTTTCGTTTTAGGCAGAAGCTTCTAGGGCGCTCGGGCGCTGGCCGCCGCCCCCGCCGAGCCGGCGCAGGCTCTCGGGGATGATGGGGCGTGGGCCTCCGCGAATGAAAACGCTGAATTGATATTTGTTTGATAATTTTCTTTAACGAAATGAGGGGGTTCTTTCATGAGCAAAAAACTGGTCGCTTATTTTTCCGCCAGCGGCGTCACGCGTGCCGCCGCCCAGAACTTGGCCGAAGCCGCCGGGGCCGACCTCTACGAGATCCGCCCGGCCGTCCCTTACACCGATGACGACCTCGACTGGACGAACAAAAAATCGCGCAGTTCCGTAGAGATGCAAGACAAGACGTTCCGCGTCCCCATGGCCGATACCGACGCAAAGATCGCCGCTTACGACGTGGTCTTTCTCGGTTTTCCGATTTGGTGGTACACGGCGCCTTCGATCGTGCACTCCTTCTTCGAGGCCTACGATTTCGCCGGCAAGACGGTTGTACTGTTCGCCACATCCGGCGGCAGCGGCTTCGGCAATACCGCCAAGGACCTGAAGATCAGCGCCCCCGGCGCCGACATCCGCGAAGGCAGGCTGCTCAATGGCCATCCCTCCGCCGCCAGCCTGAAAAAGTGGCTCGACGCGCTGGGACTGTAAACAAAGCGCGCTCAGATGCGGGCGATAAAAGACGTTTGCCAGATGAGGATTTCTCATGAAAGCGCAAATGGTATAATGGATTTACAACTATAATAGGGAAGCGGGAAGGGAAAACGGCAAGTGAAGATCGTAAAGATCGATGATAGCGATAAAACAAAGTATATGGAACTTCTGCTGATTGCGGATGAACAGGTACACATGATAGAGAAATATTTGTATCGCGGCGACATGTTCGCTTTATGTGATGACGACGTGAGAGCGATCTGTGTCGTTACACAAGAGCAAGCAGGTAGATACGAGCTTAAAAATATCGTTACCGTTCCCGAACACCAACGGAAAGGATATGGGCAAAAGCTCATTGCCTTTATCGTTGACCACTACAAGAAGTGTGGCAGCGAGCTATATGTAGGAACAGGAGACATTCCCATGATGCTTCATTTCTACGAAAGATGCGGATTTGTAAAATCACACATCGCCAAAGATTTCTTTGTAGAGAATTATGACCACCCTATATATGAAAATGGTCAACAGCTGATCGATATGGTTTACTTGAAAAGGGATCTATAAAGAGCCGTCGTTGCGGCGGCAAGTTTATGCGTCTGAACAAAATACAGCAGCCTCACGGCGGTTTTGAAATAACGATCAAAGCCGCCGTTTTTCTTTTTTGAAGATCAGAAATGTGGAACGGTATCAAGAAGGTATCGCCGTATTTGCTTTTTTATCGATAGAATCCGACATCCTGACGATCGTCCCCCAAGCCTTTCTCCGCCGGCTCGAAGCCGGGCAGAAACGTCAGCGTGACGACGCGGCCGAGCAGCCCGCCGGGATCGACCGAGCTGCGGCGCTCCGCGCCGGGACGAAGCGTGGTGACGACGACGCGCCCCACCACGATGCGCCCGCTCAGGCCGGGGTCTTTTTCCGATGCCAGTCTGACGCCCCACAGGTTGTGGAGGATCACCGGCTCGCCCTTGCGCGACAGCCCGATGAACAGGGCCACGTGCCCTTTCATGCCGACCAGCGTGCGGAAAGGGACGCCGCGCGAGCGGATCACGTCCAGTTTTTCCCCGTTGCTCAGGCCGCTTAAGTCAACGAAAACTCCGCTTTTCGCCTGAAACGAGCTGTGGTGCGGCAAGCCGATGCCGAAGGGCAGGAACAGGTCGTGCATGGTGGCCGAACAGTCGCGGTCTTCGAACAGGCCGCCCCAACCGTAGTCCACGCTCATGAAGCGGTCGGCGAGCGCGCCGACGCCGGCGGCGTCCATCGGCAACGGCCAGCGTTTCGCCGCTCCGCCGGCGGCGACGGCGCGAACGATTTTCGCCGTTCCCGCGGAAGTGCGCACGGGCACGTTCAGCACCAGAGCGCCGTCGCGTTCCGCCGCCACGGGAAAGACCGCCCCGGTGTGGACGACCGCCAGCGTGCGCCCTTTGGCGTCCCGCAGCGGCGTGCCGTCGGCCACGATCACGCCGTAGCGCCCCGTGTCGTAGCGTTCCATGAAAGCGCGCCCCGCCAGCGCCACGTCGGCAGCTCTGATCCAGCCGGAAAACAAACCAGACTCGCACAGGTACCAGGCGCCGGTACGGTCGGCATGCATAATACGCAGCGGCGTGCCGGCCCAAACGGCGCCGCACTGCATGTAATCGAACGGGAAACCTTCGCCGGCGGCGGCCGGATCGGCAAAAGCGGGACGTCCCGTGGGCAGTGCGCGGGCGCTGGTGTTGACGACGGCGACGGCGCGACGGTCCATGGAGGGGAAGCGCTCCATGTCCGCCTGCTCGCGCAGGGCGTTTTTTTTCTCTTCCGTCAGCGGCCGCAGATTTTCACCCCAGCGCGGCTTTTCGAGCACGTCGAAGCCCCAACCGGGTACGAGCGGATCGTCCACGGCGCCGCCGCGCCATGGGGCAAAAAATTTCGCCATGGCGGCCGCGGCCAGTTCGTTCTGCCTCTTTCCGTCAAGCCAGCGCACGTTCAGAGCGCCGCGCAGATACGACGAAGGGATCTGCGAAAGCTCGTCCAGATCGGCGACGCGTTCGCCGGTCAGGTTCAGCGCCGGCTGCGCCGCCGCCGGCACGACCGGCAGGATCAGAAGCAGCGCGGCAAGGCACAGCATTTCGAATCTCATCATGATCAGACTCCTTTTCTTGAAAAAAATCACGTAAATAAATCGCGCGGACGCATACGCCGTCCGCGCGATTTATTTTATAACAGTTTTCGCTAAAAAACCTCAAGGCCCTTTTTATCGACGGCGTTTTCCAAGGAAACGTTTTCGTTCTCCGCAGACGAAACGGATAAATTGTTTTTGACTTATATAAAACAAACAGTTACTACGGCTTCATTCACAAAAAATGTTCCACACGGAACATTCCACGCGAAAAAGAAAGGCGGCGTTCGGAGCGACGCTTCGCCGCCGAAAAAAACAGCTTCATTCCACTTCTTCGCAGGAAACGACCTCTTTCGCGCTCGTGAACTCATACCAGCGCAGGCCGCGCCCGTCGCAGATCATTTCGCCCGACTGGTTGTCGTACGGATCGCAGCGCCAGCCCTCCCACGGCACGGGGAAATCCGCCTGAAAGACCGTGTTGGCCGCCATGCGCCACGGGTCGAGATGGCCGAAATAAAATCGCCGACGCGCCTCGTTCCCGTCGCGCACCGCGCCGCCGCCGAAGGACGGATCGGCGTAAAGCCAGCCGAACGGGGGCGCGTAGAACATCATCCAGTCGTGTCCGCTGCAGAAGTTCGGCCGCGTCACCCAGCCGCTTTCCCAACGCGCCGGTATGCCCGACACCCGGCACAGGGCGATCAGCAGCAGCGCCTGCACGCCGCAGTCGCCCGTCAGACTGCGCGCGCAGTTGGCGGCGATGTCCTCGAGGCAAAAATAATCGGGCATGAAGCGGTACTTCACGTTCAGCGTGATGAAGTCGTAAAAGCGCCGCGCTTTTTCCAGCGCCGTCTCGGCGCTGCCGGCGATCTCGCGCGCCAGGCTCTTCATGAAAGGAGAGAAGAGCACGTGCGGCGGCAGTTCGGCCGTATCGTCCAACCGCGGCGCTTCGCCGCAGGGCCGCCGCGGCGCCCGCGACAGATCGGCAAAGTTTTGCCGGCGCGTGAACGAGAACTCCACGGAAAAATCGTGATTCCACTCCATCGTCTCGTTCCAGACGACCACGCGCTGCGGCGCGTCCTCCGGCGCGAGCAGCGACGCCCGCGGCGAGACCAGATCGATCGCAACGCCGCTCTGAGATGGGCAGGCGCAGGGCAGCGGCAGCGCCGCGCCGACCTTCATGCCAGGGCGGAACAGTTCGTCTTTGATGCGCAGCGAAGCGCGGCAGCGGAAACGCACCGCCATGCTTCCCTTTTCGCGCATCAAACGCGCGGCGCGGTCAAGCCGCGACTCGCCGTTTTCGTCCGGCGGCTCGGTTCCGGCGGGGGCGACGCCCGCCCGCGCGGCAAAACGCGCGTCCACCTTGCAGAGCGTCTCGAAAAAACGCCCGAAATAACGCGGTTCGCCGTTCACATAGATCCATTCGACGCGCCCGCCGCGGACCATTTCGTCGAACTCGTCCGCGCTGAAATCGGCGATATGTGCCCGCACCAGATCCAGCGCCTCGCCGCGGCCGTAGGGGAAGTTTCCCGGCAGGCGGCGGATCATCTCCGCCTGCGCCGTCAGGGCGTACCGCAGCGCCGCCGGCGTGTTCCCGCAAGCCAGCCGCCGTTCGATCGTCGCCAGAGCGCCTTCGAAATCCCCGTGTTCCTTCATGCGCCGGACGTCCTCAGGCAGTCCGGCGTGAAGCGCGCGAAAATTCCCGTTCAGTTCCATTCAGCTCCTCCGTTCCGTCAAAAACAGCCCCGCCGCGGGGGCGGGGCTGCGCCGTTTTTCGTTGCTGTTACGCGAACATCCTCATCAGATACGCGGCCGCAAAGCCGAGGATGTTGCCCGCCGCGGCGCCAATCACGCCCATGACCACGCCGATGGCAGTGTAGCCGGGATTGTAGGCCGCCGCCACGATCGGAGCCGAGGCCGCGCCGCCGATGTTGGCCAGCGACGCCGTGGAGACCATGCACAGGTCGAAGTGGAACAACTTCGAGAAAATCACCATGGCCACGATGTGAACGATGAACACGAACAGCCCCGCCATCAGCCACATCGGCGCGTCGAGCAGCTCGTTCAACCCGGCGCGCGAGGCCAGCAGCGAGATGACGGCGTAAAGGTACATCGTCGACAGCGCGTCGGCGCCGGCGATGCGCCCGACCGGCGATAGCGCCGCGATCAGCCCGAGCGCCGTGACGATCAGCATCGTGCAGGTGGAACCGTTGAACACGTCCTTGAGCACGGAGGGCATCAGCCCGGCTACGTACCGGCCCGCCACCTGCGACAGCGCCGAAACCATCAGCGACAGGCCGAGCAGGATCGTGAGCGTGGCGCCGCTCATCTTCGCCGTACCTTCCTCGGCGGCCTTTTGGGCGTCTTCCGCTTCTTCGAACGTCACCGTGCGCGCGTTGCAGAAACGGTTCCACGCCTTCTCGAGCGGCACCGCCATCAGCAGCAGCGCGATCCAGACCGAGTAATAGATCGTATCGACGATCAGCGCGCAGGCGTAATCGCCCTCCGGCACGTTCAGCGCGCCCTGCAGCGCCGCCATGTTGGCCGAGCCGCCGATCCACGAGGCGCACAGAGCGCCCATGGCGCGCCATGATTCGGCGCCAATCCTGCCCTTGAACATCACATAGGCCACGACGAATCCCGCCATGATCGTGAAGGCGCAGCAGAAAAAGATCGCCAGCATGCGCGGCCCGATCTTGACCATCTTGCGGATGTCGCAACGCAGCAGCATCACGAAGATCATGCCGTAAAGCAGGTTGTTCTTCACCGCCGAGTAAGCCGGCGCGGTGGCCTTCATGTCCCACAGGCCGACCGTGCAGAAGAGCATGTTGAAGAGGTAGACCATGACGATCGGCGGCACGAAGTCGAAGATCTTCCAGTTGGTCGCTTTCTGGCACCACACGAGCAGCCCGGCGAAGAACACGAGGAACGCCACATAGGTGAATCCGCTGGTTATCAACATTTTTCTTCCTCCTTTAAAATTCCATGATCATACACGACGGCGAAACGACGGCGCTCACATCTGCCGCAGCGGTTTTATGACGTCTTATGAATTATCAGAAAAACGCTGGAATCATCAACTTCGGTCACCTGATAGGGATAGCCTGAAGCCGCCCCGATCCTCTCAAAATCATCGGGCGTGTGCGTCGTCGCTTTGAATCCGTCCGTGCAAACGATAACGCCGTCTTTCGTCCTTTCGGGGTCGATCGCTCCCAGCAGCCCTTTGGAAGCCTGCGCCTCGAACCATTTCAGGCGGCAATCCCAGAATTTCGCGCTGTAACTGCTGAAATAGGCCGCGCCTCCGGGAGCCAGCAAACCTATGATATCCTTAATAACTCTATCGTCGGCTCTCATCGCGGAAAGACCGTTCTGCAGGCAGAGCACAACGTCAAACTGACGGTCGAATCTCATGTCGTGTACGTCCATCACCACCATGCCCGCATGGGGAAAATCTTTCAAGTACCGCCTTCCCAAAGCCACGTTTTCTTCCGAAATATCCATACCGACGATAGAGGCGCAGAAAGGAGCCAGCTCTTTTACAATTCGCCCATATCCGGCGCCGAGCTCCAGAACGCGCTCGCGCCCGGACAGCCGCGCCCGGACAAACTCGATCTCCGCTTCAAGATACCGCTTTATCCGCGGAAGAGAGGTCTCATATACCTGATACAGTTTCTGAGAATTGAGGTTCTCGGCGTAGTAATTCTTTTCCATCGGTCCTCCTTTTCCGATTTTTCCCCATGCGGTCATCCGTTCCACTTCACGCCGGGCACGTCGGCGACGCCGAATCCGGCGCCGCTGCCCAGTCGGATCACGGGGCCGTCGAACTGCGGGCCTCCGCTTACCGGATCGACGGAACACAGCGCCGGGCCGTCCAGATCGACGGCGTCGATGCACGAGCTGGCCGAGGTCAGGTGGACGGCCGCCGCGCAGGAGACCTTGCCCTCGAGCATACAGCCGATCATCACGCGCGCGCCCAGCGACTCGGCCACGGCGGTGATGCGCCGCGCCTGGCGCAGGCCGCCGCATTTCATCAGCTTGACGTTGACGCTGTTGGCCGCGCCGAGGTTCAGGATGTTCAGCGCCTGCTCGGGCGACCAGCAGGCTTCGTCGGCCACGACGGGGATCGGCGAGTTGGCCGTGACGTAGGCCATGCCCTTGAGGTCGCGGGCCTTGACCGGCTGTTCCACCAGCTCGATGCCGAAGCCGGCGTCGGCCATGCGGTTCAGCACGCGCACCGCTTCGGCGGGCTCCCAGCCCTGATTGGCGTCGATGCGGATCCTCGGCTCGGGACCGACGGCCTCGCGGATCGCCTTGAGGCGCGCAAAATCGATTTCCGCCCCCACGCCGACTTTCGTCTTCAGGCATTTGAAGCCGCGCTTCACGGCGCCGAGCGCGTCGCGGGCCATTTCCTCCGGCGGGTTGACGCTGATGGTCACGTCCGTTTCCACGTCGGCGCCCGAACCGCCCAGCAGTTTCCACACCGGCTGCCCGAGCGTTTTCGCCCACAGGTCGTGCAGCGCGATGTCGAGCGCCGCCTTGGCGCTGGAGTTGCCGACGAGCGCCGCCTCCACGACGTCGAGATTGCCGTTCAGATCCTCGCCGTCGCGCCCGAGCAGCGCCGGGCGCAGATGCTCGTCGACCGCGCCGAGGATCGCGCCGGCCGTGTCGCCCGTCACCTTGCCCGTGGGCGGCGCCGATCCCCAGCCCATGCGTCCGTCGCCGTCGGTGATCCGCACCAGCACGTCGGTCATGGCGTCGACCCGGCGCACGGCCGTCTTGAACGGCGTGAGCAGAGGCGTGTTGAGAATCCCTGTTTCGATGGAAACGATCTTCATGTCTTTCACCTCGCCGAAAGAAAAAACGCCGCCCGCTCCCCCGCGCCGGGGACGCGCAGGCGGCTCCGCTCTTGCCGCCCCGCGGAGGCGGACCGAT
This sequence comes from Pyramidobacter piscolens W5455, assembly GCF_000177335.1. Taxonomy (NCBI): domain Bacteria; kingdom Thermotogati; phylum Synergistota; class Synergistia; order Synergistales; family Dethiosulfovibrionaceae; genus Pyramidobacter; species Pyramidobacter piscolens. Next base: position 25,960 of record NZ_ADFP01000024.1, on the reverse strand, counting down.
CCGCGCCGCGGGGTTTCGTTCGCTTACCATAGCTTCAATGATTATATCTTTTCAAATACAAGAGCGCAATAAACAAAAACGCGCCGCCCGGCGCGGGAGCCTTGGTTACCCGCAGGTAACCAAGGCACCGTATTGTGCCTTCTTCCCTCCGGAAGCGCCCTTCGGTTAGAATGGCGCCGTCGGGAACGGACGACCGCGGTCTTTCCGGCGGCGCGTCGGCGCTTCATCAGCAAAAGTCAATTCCCTGACACTTTTTCAAGCGCCGTTTTCGGACAAAAGGACGCGGCGGCGCTACAATGGACACATGATTCGCACAAACCGAAAGGAAGGCGTCGTCATGAATCAGTCGGAACGCTGTGCATGGCTCGTCGAGAAACTGCTCGCCGAAAACCCGTCGGGATATGCCGACATGAAGATCCCCGCCGCGGCGGCGGAGCGGAAGCGCCTGCTGCGCGCGCTGATGAACGTGCGCCCGCCGGCCCCCGCCGCCGCGGAGTTTTTGCGGATCCAGGACGAATATCTGCGCGAGGAAACGCGGCTCAAAGGCGTGGTCACGGTCGAGTCGCTCTCCCCCGCCGAGCCGGGGATCTATCTGTGGCAGGGCGACATCACGCGGCTGGCCGCCGACGCCATCGTCAACGCCGCCAACGGCTCACTGCTGGGATGTTTCGTGCCGTGCCACGGCTGCATCGACAACGCCGTTCATTCGGCGGCGGGCGTGCAGCTCCGCCAGGAATGCGCGGCGCTCATGAGGCGCCGCGGCGGCGGCGAGCCGCCGGGGCGCGCGCAGATCACCGGCGCGTACAATCTGCCCTGCCGATATGTCATCCACACCGTCGGCCCGATCGTCGGCCGTTCGGTCACGGACGAGGACCGCCGGCTGCTGGCGTCGTGCTACCACTCCTGCCTGCATCTGGCGGCGAAAAGAAAACTACGCTCGGTCGCGTTCTGCTGCGTCTCCACCGGCGAGTTCCGTTTCCCCAACGAGGAAGCGGCGGCCATCGCCGTCGCCGCGGTCAGGGATTTTCTTGCCGAGCACGAAGGAATGGAGGTCGTCTTCGATGTCTTCAAAGAACTGGATCGAAAAATATATTCCCGTCTCCTTGGCGCCCGTTAGAGTTCCCCATGAGGAAATCCAAAAGCTGCGCGCGGCCCTGCGCGATTGCCCGACGGTGGTGATCGGCGCGGGCGCGGGGCTTTCCGCGGCGGCGGGCTTCGACTACGCGGGCGAACGGTTCCGCAAATACTTCGGCGACTTCGCGGCGCGTTACGGCTTTTCCGACATGTATTCGGGCGGCTTCTACCGCTACGAGACGTTCGAGGAGCAGTGGGCGTTCTGGAGCCGCTCCATCTACGTCAACCGCTACATGGACGCTCCCAAAAGGACGTACCGCCGCCTGCGCGAGCTGGTGCGCGGCAAGGATTATTTCGTCGTCACCACGAACGTCGATCATTGCTTCCAGAAAGCGCGCTTCGACAAGGAGCGCCTGTTTTACACGCAGGGCGATTACGGCCTCTGGCAGTGCTCCACGCCGTGCCACCGGCTTACCTACGACAACCGGGAAACGGTGCGGAGGATGGTACTGGCGCAGGGGTTCGCCATCGACGCCGACGGCCGCCTCGAACCGCCCGCGGCGGGGAAGCCGAAGATGCGCGTGCCCTCGAAGCTGATCCCTCTTTGCCCGAAATGCGGCAAGCCGATGACCATGAACCTGCGCTCCGACGACGCGTTCGTCGAAGACGAAGGCTGGCACGCGGCGGCGCGGCGCTGCGAGGAATTCCTGAAAAAACACGAAACGGGGAAAGCGCTTTACCTCGAGCTCGGCGTCGGCTCCAACACGCCGGGAATCATCAAATACCCGTTCCAGATCCGCGCGTTCCGGAACCCCGACGCCGTTTACGCGCTCGTCAACGCGCAGCCGCAGAGCGTCCCCGAGGAGATCCGCGCCCGTTCCATCGCCGTCGTCGGCGACATCGACGCCACGCTCGAAGCGCTGCGCGGAGCCTGAAGGGCAGGGCAAAAGCCGCCGCCGAGACGCGAAAAAACAACGCGAAGACATGCGAAAAAGCCTGACGGTCGCTCGATCGTCAGGCTTTTTCCGTATGGAATGTTCCACGTGGAACAATATGTTCTTCACGTCTTGGCGCCTCCGCGAGGGATTTTGCCCTCCGCTCCGGAGGCTTTCAAAAAATGCCGCCGGGACGCGCCCAACTCGCATATTTCTGGTAGAATGTAAAAAATAAGCACAATCCTTTCGCCCGCGCCGCGGAATTCTTGCGGATTCGGGCGCGCCCGGTCGGTTCTCGCCGTAACGGCGCGCCGTTTTGCGAAAACGGCGGTTGCAAAAAAATACCGATGCGTTTATACTGCGGCATAATTTCCACTCGGTACGGGAACACCCGGCGAGCGAATTCCCATCTTTCAGGAGGTTTAGAATGGCAACCTACATCAACGAACCGGCGCATACTTTCAACGAATATCTTCTGATCCCCGGCTACTCGTCCAGCGAATGCCGGCCGGAAAACGTCTCGCTGCACACCCCGCTGGTCAAGTTCAAAAAGGGCGAATCTCCCGCCATCGAGCTCTCCATCCCCATGGTCTCCGCCATCATGCAGTCCGTCTCCAACGACACCATGGGCATCGCCCTCGCCAAAGCCGGCGGCGTGTCCTTCATCTACGGCTCGCAGTCCATCGAGAGCGAAGCCGCCATGGTCGCCAAAGTCAAGAGCCACAAGGCCGGCTTCGTCCCCAGCGACTCCAACGTCCGCCCCGACGCCACGCTGGCCGACATCCTCGCCCTGAAAGAGAAGACCGGACATTCCACCGTCGCCGTCACCGACGACGGCACCGCCAACGGCAAACTCGTGGGCATCGTTTCCAGCCGCGACTACCGCGTCAGCCGCATGGACCCCGCCGACAAAGTGTCCGGATTCATGACCCCTCTCGCCCGACTCATCACCGCGCCCGACGGCACCTCGCTGAGCGAGGCCAACGACATCATCTGGGACAAAAAACTCAACTCGCTGCCCATCGTCGCCAAAGACGGCCGCCTCACCGCCTTCGTGTTCCGCAAGGACTACTCCGAGCACAAGGAGAACCCCAACGAACTGCTCGACGACCACAAGCGCTACGTCGTCGGTGCGGGCATCAACTCCCGCGACTACAAGGACCGCGTGCCAGCGCTCGTCAAAGCCGGCGCCGACGTGCTCTGCATCGATTCGTCGGAAGGTTTCACCGAGTGGCAGAAACTGACGCTCGAGTGGATCCGCAAAGAGTACGGCGACACCGTCAAGGTCGGCGCCGGCAACGTCGTCGACCGCGAGGGCTTCAACTTCCTCGCCGAGTGCGGCGCGGATTTCGTCAAAGTCGGCATCGGCGGCGGCTCCATCTGCATCACCCGCGAGACCAAGGGCATCGGCCGCGGCCAGGCCACATCCGTCATCGAAGTCTGCCAGGCCCGCGACGAATATTACCGCAAGACCGGCGTCTACATCCCCGTCTGCTCCGACGGCGGCATCGTCTACGACCACCACATCACGCTCGCCCTCGCCATGGGCGCCGACTTCGTCATGCTCGGCCGCTACTTCGCCCGCTTCGACGAAAGCCCCTCGGAAAAACTGCTCGTCGGCGGCACGTTCGTCAAGGAATACTGGGGCGAAGGTTCCAACCGCGCCCGCAACTGGCAGCGCTACGACCTCGGCGGCGCCGGCAAGCTCTCCTTCGAGGAAGGCGTCGACAGCTACGTGCCCTACGCCGGCCCGCTCAAGGAGAATGTGGAGCGCACCTGCCTGAAAATCAAGTCCACGATGTGCAACTGCGGCGCCGTCACCATCGCCGAGCTCCAGAAAAAAGCCAAGCTCACCCTCGTCAGCGCCACCAGCATCGTCGAAGGCGGCGCGCACGACGTGATCCGCAAGGAGAAGACCGCCACGGAAAAATAGCTTCAACGGAAAACGCCCGCGCAAACGACTCATACTATTTCTCAATTAAAATGCCGAATACAGAGGCGCTGCGGACGAGATTCACAAAAACTATGCTGATACTTTCTATCAAGAATCAGTATGACAATGAAACGGCAAGCCGCCGCGCGGGGATCTTAAAATTCCCGCACGGCGGCTCGTTTTCATTTTTCGGGGATTTCTTCCGGCTCCTTCACGTTTTCATCGCGCTCCTCCGCCGACGCGTCCGACGCTGATCCGCCGCGCAGGCTCTCGGCGCTGACGGGGAAGTCGAAGGCGGTTTCCGGATAAGGCTCGTCTTTCAGCGTGAAGTGCCACCATTCGCCGTCGATGGCGCGGAAGCCGCGTTTCGTCATGGCGTCGCGCAGCAGGCGGCGGTTGGCGCGCTGCTGTTTCGTCAGCGCCGGCGTGCCGTCGAAGCGCGAGATCTCGCCGAAATAGTCGAACGGGCCGCCCATGTCGGCGTCGCGCCCGGACTTCATGTCGAACAAAGTCGCGTCGACCGTGCTGCCGCGGCAGTGGGCGGAGCGGGAACTGATGTAGCCTTTTTTGAACAGCCGGCTTTTGTCCAGCGCGGGATAGAACCACGGCTTCATCGAGTCGTCTCCGGGCTCCCGCGCCCAGCGCACGAAATGCTCCACGGCGCGGCGGGGACGATAGGCGTCGTAAATCTTCAGGCGGTACCCCAAGCGGACCAGATCGGCGCTGACCTCCTTCAGCGCCGCGGCGGCCTCGCGGGTGAGCAGCGCGCAGGGCTGCTCGTAGCCGTCGATGCGGCGCCCCACGAAGTTACAGGTCGAATAATAGCGGAGCTCCAAAATCACGTCGGGAACGACTTCGGCCAGCGCGACAAAGCCGGAAGCGTCCAGCGAAGGCGCCTCGGCCGCGGGGCCCCGCCATGGAGCGAGCGCCAGCAGCGCGGCGCACAATAACGCGGCGGCGCGTCTTTTCACGTTCATCGTGATCGCCTCCTTTTCCGTGATCAGCGCCGCCTCGCGGCGCCGGATCTCATTATACTCCCCTCCGAAGCCCGGCAGAGCGCCGCAAAAACGTCACAAAAACGAGCGCAAAGAGACTGATCAAAATTGATCTTTATTCGATGGAACGATCCTCTCCGATCGCTCGCAAAGCGACGAGCCCGTTTCGATCGCTCTTGTAAATCGTTCCCGATATCATATAATGAACTCCGAGCCAAATCCCCTTTCTCGGTTTCCACGCCACGGGGGATTTTTCTCTTGAGGACCAGGGGGGAATCATTTATGACTTTAGACGAACTGACCGCCGGGCAGTCGGCGGTCGTCGTTTCCGTGGGCGGCGCGGGGGCGCTGCGCCAGCATTTTCTCGACATGGGCGTCATTCCCGGCGCGCGGGTAAATATCGTCCAGTTTGCGCCCATGGGCGACCCGATGGAATTGACGATCCACGGTTACGAGCTCACGCTCCGCCTCGCCGACGCGGCGCGGATCCAGATCCGCGGGCTGACCGAAGCGGAACGGAACGGCGACGAAGCGCTCGCGCCCAGCCGAAAGGAACCGGAACACCCGGGGCTTGGCGAGGGCGGGCGCTACCACGTCACAACCGGCGAACAGCCTCTGCCCGACGGCGCCACGCTGACGTTCGCTCTGGCAGGCAACCAGAACAGCGGCAAGACGACGCTGTTCAACCGGCTCACGGGAGCCAACCAGCACGTGGGGAACTTTCCCGGCGTCACCGTCGACCGCAAGGACGGCGTCATCAAAGGCCATCCCGGCACGCGGGTCACGGATCTGCCGGGAATTTACTCGCTCTCGCCTTATTCCAGCGAAGAGATCGTCTCGCGCCGATTTATCCTTGACGAACACCCCGCCGGCATCATCAATATCGCCGACGCCACCAGCATCGAGCGCAGCCTGTATCTGACCATGCAGCTGCTGGAACTGGACGTACCCATGGTGCTGGCGCTGAACATGATGGACGAGGTGCGCGGCAACGGCGGCTCGATCCGCATCAACGAGCTCGAGGCGGAACTGGGCATCCCCGTGGTGCCGATCTCGGCGTCCAAAGGCGAGGGCATCGGCGAGCTGCTCAGTCACGCGATCCACGTGGCGAAGTATCGCGAGCGCCCCGGCTGCCAGGATTTTTGCGGCCGCGACGAAGACGGCGGCGCCGTGCATCGCTGCATTCACGGCATCATGCACCTGATCGAGGATCACGCCGCGGCGGCGGGGATCCCCGTGCGCTTCGCCGCCAGCAAGGTGGTCGAAGGCGACCGGCTTGTGCTGGAAGCGCTGCGTCTGACGGAGAACGAAAAAGAGATGCTCGAGCACATCATCGTGCAGATGGAACGGGAGCGCGGTCTCGACCGCGCCGCCGCCATGGCCGGCATGCGCTTCGATTTTATCCAGAAGCTCTGCCGGCGCACGGTGATCAAGCCGCAGGAGAGCCGCGAGCGCGAACGCAGCCGCCGCATCGACCGCATCCTCACCGGGCGCTGCACGGCCATCCCCGCCTTCGCCGCCATCATGGCGGCGGTGTTCTGGCTGACGTTCAACGTCGTCGGCGCCTGGCTGCAGGGCCTTCTCGAACAGGGCATCGGCCTGCTGACCGAACAGGTCTCCGCGCTGCTGGCGTCGATGGACGTCAATCCGGCCGTACGTTCTCTGGTGGTCGACGGCGTCTTCGGCGGCGTGGGCAGCGTCGTCAGTTTCGTGCCGCTCATCGTCGTGCTGTTCTTCTTTTTGTCCATGCTGGAAGACAGCGGTTACATGGCGCGCGTGGCGTTCGTGATGGACCACCTGCTGCGCCGCATCGGCCTCTCGGGGCGCAGCATCGTGCCCATGCTGATCGGCTTCGGCTGCACGGTGCCGGCCGTCATGGCCAGCCGCACGCTGCCGTCGGAGCGCGACCGGCGCATGACGATCATGCTGACGCCGTTCATGAGCTGCTCGGCCAAGCTGCCGATCTACGGATTTTTTACGACGGCGTTCTTCCCGCGGTACAGCGGCCTGATCACGACCGGACTGTACGCGCTCGGCATCGGAATCGCCATCCTCGCCGCTCTGCTGAGCAAGCGCACGGTCTTCAAAGGCGAAGCGGTGCCGTTCGTGCTGGAATTGCCCAACTACCGCCTGCCCGGGCTGAAGAACGTGCTGCGGCTGATGTGGGACAAAGCGAAAGACTTTTTGCAGCGCGCCTTCACGATCATTTTCATGGCCACGATCGCGATCTGGTTCCTGCAGACGTTTGATTTCCACCTGAACGCCGTCGCCGATTCGAAAGACAGCATGCTCGCCGTCGTCTCCGGCTTCGTTTCGCCGCTGTTCGCGCCGCTGGGCTTCGGCGACTGGCGCGTGTCCGCGGCGCTGGTGACGGGATTCATCGCCAAGGAGAGCGTCGTCGCCACGCTGACGGTCATGCTCGGCAGCACAGAGAATCTGCTGGCGCTGCTCTCGCCGCTCTCGACCGCGGCGCTGCTGGCGTTTTGTCTGCTTTACACGCCCTGCGTGGCCGCCGTCGCCGCGATCAGGCGTGAGCTGGGCGGACGCTGGGCGGCCGGCATCGTCGTCGGCCAGTGCGTCGTGGCCTGGCTGTGCGCTTACGTCGTCAGGCTGGCCGGCGCGCTGCTGGGGTGGGCGTGATGAACGCCGCCAGCTGGCTGACGCTCGCTGTCATCGGCGCGGCCGTCTTCCTCGCCCTGCGGGCCCGGCGGCGTTCCGGCGATTGCGGCGGCTGCCGCGGTTGCGGCGGTTGCCGACAGCGGGACGAAAAACGATCCGGGCGATAAAAAACATCCGTCGGCGGCGAAATATCGGTTATAATCGAACCGGTTCGGATTTGAACATTTTCGGCAAAGGAGCTGTTACTGATGAAAGACCGGGCAAAAGTGATCTGCCACATGATGACGACCATCGACGGCAAGATCGACGTCGAGTTCGAGCCGAGCGCCGACTACGACAAGGTCGGCGACGAATACGACCGTCTGCTGCTCAGCTACGGCCAGGCTTACGGGCTGGGACGCGCGACCTGCCAGAGCGATCTCGAAACCGACCTCTCCAAATACAAGGGAGTGCCGGCGACGTACGAGGATACGGCCCGCCGTTATCCCGAGGGGACGATCATCTGCGTCGCCTTCGACCGCTGGGGCAAGCTTCGGTGGAAAAACAACGTCATGGACTGCGCCGGTCGGCGGATGCCCATCGTCGAAGCGGTCACCGAGAAGTGCGCGCCAGAGTTCCTCGCCTACCTGAACGATCTGCAGATCCCCTACATCGTCGCCGGCAGAGACGATCTCGACCTCGAACTGTTTTTGCAAAAGATCAAGTCGCTCTGCGGCGTCGAAACGTTCGTCATCGGCGGCGGCTCACAGATCAACGGCGAGTTCATCCGCCGCGGCCTCGCCGACGAGATCAGCATCGTCGTCGCTCCCGCCGTGGACGGCACGCGCGGCGCCCTGACGATAGCCGGCACGGACGACCTGACGGGCTTCCCGCAGTACTACCGCCTCAAGGACGTGCGGAAACTCCCCTGCGACGGCCTGCTGATCCGCTGGAGCAAATAAACGGAGACTTTCCAAAAGACGAAAAAGCGTTCGCCGATCGATGAGATTCGACTCATCGACCGGCGAACGTTTTCATTGTTCCACGTGGAACATTATCCTCAAGAAACAGTCTTCGATCCAGCCTCTGACGCGCATCAGCGCCTCTTCATTTTTGCCGTTTCCAAAAAGACTTCTGCCGAAGAACGGCTCCGCCGCTCCGCTTCTATTGCAGTTTGCCGCGCGCGCTCACGGGCAGACGATCGATCACCTCGTCGCCGCTGACCAGGTAGGCATATTCATACAGATTGCACACAGGACAAATGTGCACGGGGATGACGCGCACGCGGTCGCCGACGCGCACCTTTTCGCGGAACGCCGCGTCGTTGACGATGGCGTGCTCGTCGAAGACTTTGTCGATGTGCACGCCGGGATGCTCGAGCAGCGTGCCGTGTCCCGGCGTGGCGCAGACGCCTTCGCTGCGGCGCTGCATGGTCAGTCCCTTGGCGCCGACGTCGAGAATGACGCGCTCCGCCGTGGGGCGGCTGATCACGGTCGCCAGCACGGTGGCGGCGCAGCGCGCCAGCGTGCCGATGGCGTGCCCCTGCGAGGCATCCATGAAGATGAACGTGCCGGGGCGCAGTTCGGTGATGCCGCCGAGGATCGGCACTTCGTTCATGAAAGTCGGCGTGGCCCCGTAACTGACGGTCTCGCAGGGCATGCCGGCCGCCGCGGCGAGGCGGGCGAAGCGCAGCGTGCGTTCCTGCGCGCCGACGGCGATGCGGATCAGATCCTCGCGGTCTTTGGCGCTATAGCTGTTGCCGTCGTGCGAAAAGATCCCCTTGAACCGTACCGCAGGACAGCGGCGGATCGCCGCCAGCAAAGCGGCGAAATCGTTTTCCTCGACGACGCCCGAGCGTCCCTCGCCCACTTCGATCTCGATCATCACTTCGGCGGGGCGGTCGGCGCCGGAAAAAACTTTTTGGATGCCGGGCAGCGTTTCGGGGCTGTCGACGCCGAAGCTGACCGTCACGCCGCGCTGCGCCAGGGCGCGGATGCGCTCCCATTTCTGCACGCCGACGATTTCGTTGGCGATGAAGATGTCGTCCAGCCCGTCGGCGGCCATGGCTTCGGCTTCGCCGACTTTGGCCACGGCGATGCCGCGCGCGCCCATTTCCACCTGCAGGCGCGCCACGGCGGGCATCTTGTGCGTTTTCGTGTGCGGGCGCAGCTTCGCGCCGTGGCGGGCGGCGTAATCGAGCATGAACCGCATGTTGTCCCGCATGATCTCGCGATCGATCAGCAGCGACGGCGTATCGAGTGCGGCGATTTTCACGTTTTTCTCCTCCTTGGGGTGATACAATAATGACGTTTCCGCACATAATCTACAAAAAATTCCGGCGTTTTTCAAGCGCCGAAAATCCACGGAGGTACGCGGCATGGAACTGAACTTGGCCGGCCCGGTGTTGGGCATCGCTTCGCTGTTCATCATGGGAGTCTATTATCCCGTGGTGATTTGGGGCGAATACTGGTTTTCCGAGCGCGTCTGGCCGCTGTTTCTACTCGCCGGCGCGGCGCTGATCGGAGCTTCGCTGTTTCTCAGCGGCACGGGCTGTTATCTGGCTGCTTTTACGGGGGCCGTCAACCTCTGGGCCATCGCCGAGATCAAGGAACAGGCGCGACGCGTCCGCGACGGCAAATATCCGCGCAATCCTCGCCGCCGCTATGACTGATACTGATTTTCAATTCAAAAGCATCATTGAAAAGGCCGGCATCGCGCACTCCACGCGCGATGCCGGCCCAGTGTGGCTCCGATGTTTTTCGGAAGAGTTTCTAGATGAGCCCGAAGTCCTGCAGCTGAGCCAGAAGCACCATGACGAGAATGACGGGCACGATGACCTTGAAGCAGAGATCTACCAACCACTCAAAGCGGAGTTTCTTGCCAGGCGTGAGGGCCACTTCGTCGGCAATGACCTTCGTGCCCACAACCCAGCCGAACATGACGCTCATGAGCAGAGAGCCGAGAGGCATCATCACGCCTTCGGAGAGCATATCGTAGAAGTCAAGCCAGCAGTCGAAGGCCACTGGAACCTTCGTGAGCCCCATCATCACGCCGGGGCTGTTCATCGCCGCGCCGCCGGCTACATTGCTGCCAAGCCCGTCCAGCGCGACGGGAAGGCTCACGAGGAAAAGCACCACCGCGAGGACAATGGTCGTCGCGGCACGAGCGGGAGCCTTCCCCTTGCGGATCTGACGGTCAAGCAAGCAGGCCACGCAGACTTCAAGCAAGGACATCGAGGAGGAGATGGCGGCCAGGAACACCAGGAAATAGAAGAGGAATCCCACAAAGGAACCGCTGAAGCCTCCCATTCCGGTCACGAAGACCTCGTGCAGAGACACGAAGAGCAGCGAGGGACCGCCGGCAGGGGCGAGGCCGAAGGCGAAGCACGCAGGCATGACAACCATACCGGCCAGAACCGCCACGATGGTGTCGGCCAGCGGGATGATATACATCTCCCGGGAGAGATCCTGCTCCTTCGACAGGTATGAACCATAGGTGATCATGACTCCCATGCCAAGCGACAGCGAGAAGAACATCTGCCCTGCCGCCGTTTTCAAGACCTTGAAAAAGCCGATCTCAGGATCGGAAAATACCGCGAAGTTGGGCTTGAACATGAAATCCAGGCCCTTCTCCGCGCCTGGGAAAGTGTAGACGTAGACGGCCAGCCCGGCGAGGATGATGGCAAGGGCGGGGATGGCGTACTTGTTGAAGCGCTCGATGCCGCTTTCGACACCGCTCATGACGATCACGACGTTGAGAAGCTCGAAGATCGCCAGATAGAGGAGCATGTCGGAGCCGTTGCAGATGAACTCTCCAAAGTAAGCGCCGCTCTTGATGTTCGCGAAATTCGCGCCCCCCGAGAACATCGATTCGACGAAAGCGACCATATACTTCACGACCATGCCGCCCAAGACGTTGTAAAAAGCGAGAATGATAAACGGCGAAGCCACGCCCAGATACCCCACCCAGGCGAACTTCTTCGAGACAGCCTGATAGGCCTCCACGGCGCCCTTACCGGTCTTTCGTCCCAGGGCCAGCTCTCCAAGCATAATGACGACGCCGACCAACAGAACCACTGCCAGGTACACGACCAGGAACGCTCCGCCGCCGCTTTTTCCCATCTTATAGGGGAACCCCCAGAGGTTGCCCAAGCCAACGGCAGAACCGATCGCCGCCATCAAGAAGCCGAACTTGGACTTCCACTGCCCTCTTGCAACATCCTTCTCACGTGACATTTTTCTCATCTCCCTTTTAAGAAATTACGGATGCCCTTTTTAACGGACAAATCCTACCATATTATACAAACTGAACATAAAAAGGCCAACCATTTCCTTTTAATTGCATTCAGAATAAAATACTTTAATTAATTATATTTTACATCAATATTATCTCCACGCAAAACAAAAACGATTCTCTCTCTAAGCGTAAACCGGGAAGCGAGGCCAAACATCAGATTGCTCTACCTCAAATTCATATTTTGAATTAAAACAGCCGTTTATGAATCTCCCTCGCGGCGCCCAGCAGACTATGCTAATACTCTCTACCAAGAATCAATATGATAAAGCTCCCCCAAGAAACCAGGCCGGCCCCGCAGGGTCGGCCTGATTTCTTATTTGCGCTCCGAGAAGCGGCCGCCGAAAAGCGGCAGGATCGTGCGCTCGACGGTTTTCAGCAGCAGATAGGTGACCAGCACGTCGCCGGGCAGGCAGATCAGGTTGGTCATAGCGCGCGCGGGGAAAATGGCCCACACGGCTTTCTTGTAGAGGATCACGAGCCACAGCGTGTTGCAGCCGAGGTTGACGATCAGCTTGACGAGCAGATGGGCGACGAACACGCGCGTCACCGTGAGCGGGCGGCGGTACAGTATTGTGCCGTAAATCACGCCGGCCAGCACGGCGCTGAGCGTGAAACCCGGAAAGTAAACGCCCTCGGGTTTGATCATGAACTTGATCACTTCCAGCGCGCCGGAGAACAAAGCCCCCGCGGCGGGGCCGAAGAGATAGTCGACCACTTGGTTCGGGAAGCCCGACAGGCCGATCCTCAGATACGGCCCAAGGGAAATGGTAGCCACGGCGCGGAGGATAACGGCCAGCGCGCACATGACGCCGCAGAACGCCACCACGCGGATGGAGCGGAACTCGCGCAGCGAACCGAGCCAGCGGTTTTCGCCTGCGCCCAACGAACGTGGATTGCCTGATGTCACCATACAAAAACGCCTCCTTCGCAGTAATTTCCTCTTACTACATAAGGAGGCGGGATTCGCCCGATATGCAGCAGCGGGATGCAAAACCCGACACCGCAAGCCCGGAGGCTCTTCGTCCAGCTGTCAACTCCCCGTTCAGCCGGCACTTGACGCATCGGTTTTTACTCTGCTTTGAGATGCCTTTATTATAGACGCTGCTCGAGATAATGCAAGACTCTTTTCGTAAAACGACCGGCGTGCTACCATATTCACGGAAGAAAATCGTCAGTTCCGACTTTCTACGGGCGAGGACTGGCGCAAAAAGGCGGAAACGTCATGAAAAGAATTCTCAGTTTTGCAGCCGTCGCCCTGTTGGCGCTGGGGGGATGGATCGGCTGGAACCAATTCGCAAAAACTCGGAAGCACAGCGTGAGCTTCTACGCCATGGACACGCCCATCACGCTGACGGCGTACGGGCCCCGCGGCAAGAGGGCGCTGTCGCTGGCCCGCGCGCGCGTCAAACAGATCGAAAGCGAGCTGTCCGTCACCGACCCGTGCAGCGACGTCGGCCGCCTCAACGCCGCCGGCGGCGCGCCGGTGCCGGTCGGCGAGGACACGACAACGCTGACGGCCTTCGCGCTGCGCATGAACACCCTGACGGGCGGAGCGTTCGACCCCACGCTCTATCCTGTACTGCGCGCCTGGGGCTTCACGACAGAAGAACGCCGCGTGCCTTCGGACGGCGAGCTGGCAAAACTGCTTCGTTTCGCAGGCGCGGAACATGTCCACCTCGACGGGCGCATGCTGCGCCTCGACGAGGGCAGCATGCTCGACCTCGGCGCCGTCGGCAAGGGATTCGCCGGCGACGAGGCGCTCGCCGTTATGGCCGCGGCGGGCGTCGAATCGGCGCTGGTCAACCTGGGCGGCAACGTGCAGACGTTGGGGCTTCGTCCCGACGGGCAAAGATGGCGCATCGGCGTCAAGTCCCCCGACGGCGGCCTGATCGGCGTGCTGCGCGCCGAAGCGGAAGCCGTCGTCACCTCCGGCGGCTACGAGCGTTTCTTCACCGGCCCCGACGGCCGGATCTACTGGCACATCCTCGATCCGCGCACAGGCGCTCCGGCGCGCAGCGGCGTGATCTCCGCCACCGCCGTCGGTTCCGAAGGGAAAATCTGCGACGCGATGTCCACCGCGTTCTTCGTCATGGGCGCGGAAAAAACCGCCGCGTTTTGGAAAGAACGCGGCGGTCCCGGCTTCGTGCTGCTCACCGAAGACGGCGAACTGTGGATCAGCGAGGATCTGAACGCTCGCTTCGCCGTCGATCCCGCTTACACGGACGCGAAGGTGACGGTGGTGCGGCGATGAAAAAACTCATCCCCGCCGTCCTGCTGCTCCTGACCGGCTGGTGCCTGTGGCGGTGGTTCGCGCCGCCCGGCCGGATCGTCGAGGTCGTGCAGCGCGGCAGAGTGATCGCCCGCCTCGATTTGAGCCGCGAAAAGGGTTCGCGCACCATCGACATCCGCGCTCCCGGCGGCGGCTACAACCGTCTGCTCGTCGAAAAGGGGCGCGTCAAGGTGCTGTGCGCCGACTGTCCCGGCCAGGACTGCGTGAGAATGGGCTGGCTGCGCTCGGCGTCGCTGCCGTTGATCTGCCTGCCGCACGGTCTGACGGTGCGCTACGCACCGCGCAGCGAGGGCGAGCTCGACAGCCTGTCGCAATAGGAGGAAAAGTTGAACACGAAAAATTTCGCCCGTCTGGCGCTGCTCACGGCGCTGTCGCTGATTCTCTTCGCCGCCGAAATGGCCCTGCCCGCGCCCATTCCCGTGCCCGGCGCCAAGCTGGGGCTGGCCAACGTCGTCACCGTCTGGGCGCTCTACCACTGTACCGCCCGCGAGACGCTGCTGGTGCTGCTGGCCCGCATCCTGCTCGGCGCGCTGCTGAGCGGCAACGCCGGGGCTCTGATCTTCAGCCTCTCGGGCGGGCTGCTGTGCCTGGCGGGAACGCTGCCTCTGCGCCGCGTCATCCCGGAACGCCGCCTGTGGCTGTGCAGCGCCGCCGGCGGCGCGCTGCACAACGTCGGGCAGCTGGCGGCCGCCATCGCCGTGACGCAAACCGCGGGGCTGCTTTCCTACCTGCCGTTCCTGCTGGTCAGCGGCATCGTCTGCGGCTCGCTGACGGGACAAATCGCCCAGCAGACCTCTGCGCGGCTGCGCTATTACCGTACGCGCGACCGCGACGATCTGCCGGCGCAGAATCTTTGACCGCAGATCTTCTGGTTTATTCAAGGAGGAGAAAATTTCATGAACGCCAACGCGCTTACGCGCCTTGCCGTGGATTTCGCCATGACGGCGCTGATGGTCGCGCTGATGGCCTATCAGGTCGTCGGCGACGTTGCCCACGAGGTCCTCGGCACCCTTACCGGCGTGCTCTTCATCGTTCACGCCGTCCTCAACCGGCACTGGTTCGCGCGTTTTTTCAGCGGACGTTACACGCCTCTGCGCGCACTGCAAGACTTCGCGATCCTGCTGGTGCTGCTCGATGCCGCGGTGATCATGATCACGGGCGTGATGATCTCGGGTACGGTTTTCGCCTTCCTCGACATCACCCGCGGTGTCAGCGTCGCCCGCTCGTTGCATCTGGCCGCGTCCTACTGGGGCATGGTGCTCATGAGCGTCCACATCGGCCTGCACTGGAGCATGGTCATGGGCATGACGCGCGCCGTCTTCGGGATCAGAGCTCACCGCGGCGCGGCCGCTTGGCTGATGCGTTTCGGCGCGGCGGCGCTGGCCGTCTGCGGGGCGCGCGCCTTCGGACGCGTGGACGCATGGGGATTTCTGACGCTGCGCAACCAGTTCGCCTTCTTCGACGAGACGCAGAGCGATTTTGCGGTGCTGTTCAATTATTTTTCCATCATGGCGCTGTTCATCTTCCTTTCCTATTACGCGGGCAAGGGGCTGCGGGCGTTTCCGACGTCGCAAAAGGACGCCGCGCGGTGAATCTGAACTATGAGGGCGTCGTTCTCGCCGCCGCTTCGTTGCTGATCATCGCCGTCTATCATCCGCTCGTGATCAAGGCGGAATACTGGTTCGGCACGCGCGTCTGGCCATTATTCGCCGCCGCTGCGCTGATCTGCCTGTCCGCTTCCGCCTGCCTGCGCGGCGTCGTTTCGCCTATCCTCGCCTTCCTCGGCGCCACCAACCTGTGGAGCGTCGTCGAGCTGAAAGCTCAGGCGAAACGCGTCAAAAAGGGCTGGTTCCCAAAAAATCCGCGACGGAAATACGAATGAAAAACATGACTCTCGCACGAAAGAAGCGGGACGGCACGCTGAGATTCTCTCCGGCGCGCCGTCCCGCTTCTCTTTTTTGATGCTCTTCCAACTTGTTCCGCCAGACTGTGCGAGTAACGGCAGCCTCGAATGTATACTGTATATTAATCATCGAAAGAACATCCTTTTGATTGACAAAGCTATAATCTGCTGATAGTATAATTTCAGTTATTAAATATCTTTTTTTCAAATACAGGAAAGAAGGGCGATGCGATGAGCGTCACAATTGGCTACATCGGTTTCGGCGAAGCGGCCTATCACATGGGCAAAGGGCTGAAGAGCGAAGGCGTCGAGGACATTCGCGCCTTTGACGTGGCGCTCGGTATGGGCGGCGCGTACAAGGACACGGTGATCGCGCGCTGCGCCGACGCCGGCGTCGCGGTGGCGGCGTCGGCCGAAGAGATCGTGAAAAATTGCGATATCGTCGTCATCTGCGTGCCGGCGCGCTTTACCGCTTCCACGGCAGAGGGGCTGCTACCGTTCGCGAAGGAAGGCCAGCTGTTCGTCGACGTGACCACGGCGCTGCCCCACGTCAAAGAAAAGGAAGCGGCTCTGTTCGCCGAGAAAAAAGCGCAGTACGTGGACTCGGCCATGCTCGGTTCGCTGGTCGTCTCCGCTCACAAGGTGCCGATGCTCGCCTCCGGCGACGGCGCAGAACGCTGGAAAGAGGCGATGACGCCCTACGGCATGAAGATCGCATTGGTCGGCGCCGGCTCGAAAGCCGGCGAAGCTTCGCGCATCAAGCTGGTGCGCAGCGTTTTCATGAAAGGCTTCGAAGCTCTGGTTGTCGAAACGTTCCTGTTCGCCCGCAAGTGCGGCGTCGAGGAGCGCATTATGGACTCCGTCGCCGGCACGATGGACAAAGAGTCGTTCAAGGACATTGCCCGACGGATGGCCGGCGCCGACCTGATCCACTCGGAACGTCGTTCCTTCGAGGTGGGCGAGTCGATGGAACTGATGAAAGAAGTCGGCGTCGAACCGTTGGTCGCCGCCGGCGTCAAGGAGCGCCTGGCCCGTTCGGCGGCGCTTGGCATGAACAAGGAGCTGAACGGCGTAGCGCCACAAACCATGGAAGCGATCTATTCCATTTGGGAGAAAAAGGACTACAAATAAATTCCGGCTTGGGGCGGACACGGGATATGATTCCGATCCGCCTGAAAATCTGAGACTGAAAGGAAGGATCCCGCAATGAAAATGAATCGTCGCATTTTTGCTCTGCTTGTCGCAACAGCAGCGTTCCTGGTTCCCGCGTGCGGTTTCGCCGCCGACTATCCCGGCAAGCCCGTCAAGATCATCGTTCCCTTTGCCGCCGGTGGCGCCGCCGACATGACTACCCGTCTGGCGGCGAAGGTCGCCGAAAAATACCTCGGCCAGCCCCTGGCGGTCGAGAATCGCCCCGGAGGAGGCGGCGTCACCGGTTACGCCGAAGTCGCCAAATCCCGACCCGACGGTTATACGCTCAGCGAGGTAGGGCCCAGCGTCGTCATCGCGCCTCTGACCAAGAAGACCAATTTCACGATCGATTCCTTTACGCCCATCGTCAACATGGTGTACGAACCGGAAACGATCGCCTGCCTGAGCGAGCGCTTCAAAACATGGGAAGAGCTTGTCGCCTCCTCGCAGGCCAACCCCGGCGGCGTCAAGATCAGCGTCTCCGGCGCCATGGCCAGCGACCACCTCGCCGTGCTCCGCGTGCTCAAGAAGAGCGGACTGAAATGGGTCTGCGTGCCCACGAACGGCAGTTCCCAGGCCATTACGGCCATGCTTGGCGGTCACGTCGACCTGACGATCGTCTCGCCTTCCGAGCTTTCCGAGCAGGTGCGCAGCGGCCAGGTCGCCTATCTGCTGACGCTGGCTCCCAAGCGTCTCGAAGAGTATCCCGAACTGCCCATCGCCGCCGAAAAGGGCATCGACGTGGCGGACGGCCCCTGGCGCGGTCTTGTCGTTCCCAAGGGAACGCCCGAAGAAGTGGTGGCCGCGATCGAAGCGGCTTTCCTGAAGGCGTTTGCCGATCCCGAGTTCGTCGAAGCCTACGGCAAGGCCGGCCTGCCCGCCAACATGTGGATGAACCGCGCCGACTTCACGGCGCTGGTCGAGCAGCAGAAGGCCGACATCGCCGAAGTGATCGCCGAGACCGGCGTGAAGACGAACAAGTAGTTCTCCGACCGATGCCAAAGAGGGCTCCTCGTTTCCGCAGGGCCCTCTTTTTTCACAACGAAGGAGGAAAATCCCGTGTTTCTTGTCAAAACTCTTTCCCTCGAGGTCGTTTTCGTCGTGTTCTTCCTGTGGCGCTCTCTGTACGAGCCCGCCGAGGTGCGCGCTTATCCGCAGGCGCTGCTGGTCCTGATGGGGCTGTGCGCCTTGACCTCGCTGTATTACGCCTGGCAGCTCCGCAACACGTCGCAGACTTCCGCCGACGAGATCCGTTTCAACAAGTACTTTTCCATCGGCTCGTTCTTCTGCTATCTGTTGTCATTTCACGCTCTCGGTTTCATCGTGGCGACATTTCTTTTCTACAGCATCTGGATGGCGGTGATCGAGCGCAGGCTGAAGATCGGCCACATCCTCATCGCGGCGGTCTTTGCCGGGTTGCTGTACTACGTGTTCCATAACGTTCTCGGGGTCCTGCTGCCGGCCGGACTGCTGGCAAACGTTCTGCCCGATTAGGAAGGAGCGACGCACATGTTAGATTGGCTCGAAGCTTTGAAACTCGCCCTGGTCCCCAGCGTGCTGCTCTCGAACTTTATCGGCACGGCGGTCGGCATCGTGATCGGCGCGCTGCCCGGCCTGACCTCGACAATGGGCGTGGCGCTGGCGGTGCCTCTCACTTACGGCATGGCGCCCGCCTCGGGATTCGCCATGCTCTGCGGCATTTACTGCGGCTCCGTCTATGGCGGCGCCATCACGGCCATCCTCATCAACACGCCGGGCACGCCCGCCGGCGCGGCGACAACGCTGGACGGCTATCCGATGGCGCAAAAGGGGCGTGCCGTGGAGGCTCTCGGCATCGCGGTGATCAGTTCGTTCATCGGCGGGCTGTTCAGCGTCGCGGTGCTGAGTTTCTGCGCGCCGGCGCTGGCCAAGGTGGCGCTGTCTTTCGGCCCGGCCGAGTACTTCGCGGTGATGGTTTTCGGCATCACGATCATCTCCAGCATCTCGGGCAAGTCCATGTCGCGCGGTCTCTTTGCCGGGCTGCTGGGCATGTTCCTCGGCACCTTCGGCACTGATCCGTTGACGGGCTATCCGCGTTTCGCCGACGGCGTTCCCGGCCTGTACGGCGGCATCGAGATCGTGCCCTGCCTGATCGGCCTTTTCTCGTTCCCGCAAGCGATCGACATGGTAGTCAAAAAGGTCAAGGAGTCGCGTATGAACGCCCTGACGGGCAAGGTACCGCCGCTGCGCGAGTTTGCCAGACGCTGGGCGAATCTGCTGCGTTCGTCGGTGATCGGCACGTTCATCGGCATCCTCCCCGGCGCCGGAACGACCATTGCCACGTTCCTTTCCTACAACGAAGCGATGCGCTTTTCCAAGCACAAAGAGGCGTTCGGCACGGGCTGCATGGACGGCGTCATCGCCACGGAAACTTCGAACAACGCCGTCGTCGGCGGCTCGTTGGTGCCGCTGCTGACGCTGGGTATTCCCGGCAACGCGGTGTCGGCCGTCTTCCTGGGCGCTCTGACGATCCAGGGGCTGAAGCCCGGACCGTTCCTGTTCCAGGAACAGGCGCCGCTGATTTACAGCTTGTTCCTCAGCCTCGGCATCGCCCACTTTTTCTTCCTCGCCATCGGCCTCAGCGGCGTAAGAATTTTCCCCAAGATCCTGAAGATTTCGCCCACGGTGCTCTCCGGCGGCATCCTCATTCTCGGCACGGTGGGAGCGTACGCGCTGCGCAACGAGCCGTTCGACATCTGGGTCGTTCTGGCATTCGGCCTGCTGGGGTATTTCCTGAAAACGATCAAGACGCCCACGGCCCCCGTCGTGCTGGGGTTCATCCTCGGGCCGATGATTGAAGCTAACTTTGAGCAGGCTATGCTGATCGGCGACGGCAAATGGTCGTTCTTCTTCAGCAAGCCGATTTCCTGCGTTTTTTTGATCCTCGCCGCCGTTTCCTTCGTGACGCCCTTTATCTTCCGCTGGCGCAAAACCCGCAGTGCCTCCGCCCTGGCCGAAGAAGAGAGCCGTACCGAGGAAGAAGAACTGTAGAGATATTTTTTCGGCAGCGTTTTCTCGATTAAAATCTGTTTCTTGCTTAATAGAAAGGAAGTTTTTCACATGTCCGTAGGATTTCGCGTGTACACCAAAAGGAACCTGCCGCCCCAAGAGCTCGTCGAGGCGTTCCGTCACATTCCCGCCTCCAACATCGCCGATACGATGAACCGCCTCTGCGCCATCCACTCCGACATTCATCTGATGACAAAACCCGGCGACGGCAACATGGTCGGCGTGGCGCTCACCGTCAAAGCCCGTCCCGGCGACAATCTGATGCTTCACAAGGCGCTGAACATGATCGAGCCCGGCGACGTGGTCGTCGTTTCCAACGAGGGTGACCGCAGCCAGTCCCTGATGGGCGAGGTTATGGCCGCTTACGCCAAATCGCGCGGCGTGGCCGGTTTCGTCTTCGACGGGCCGATGCGCGACATCGACAGCCTTTATGACGGCGGCGTGCCGTTCTACGCAACGGGCACCACGCCCGGCGGCCCCTTCAAGGAGGGCCCCGGCGAGATCAACGTTCCCATCGCCTGCGGCGGCATCATGGTCAACCCCGGCGACATCATCGTCGGCGACCCCGACGGCGTGATCGTCATTCCCCGTCGGGATGCCGAAAGGGTGCTGGAAGCAGCGCGAAAGTTCATGGAACAGGATCAGAGCAAGCTCAAAGCGGCGCAGGAAGGGCACGCCACGCGCGACTGGGTCGACGAGAAGCTGGAAGAAAAAGGCTGCGAGATCATTGACGACGCGTATCCCGCGTAAGCTCGCCGAATAACGCCACAGGAGACTCCATCATGAGCCAAATGGCAATCGCGCTGATCATTCTCGCCGCCACGATCGTTCTGTTCATCTGGGAGCCGGTGCCCATCCTCGTCACCGCCATCGGCGCTTCGATCGCTTACGCCTACGCGGGCATTATTCCCGTCGGCGATATCTTCAAGGGCTACAACAGCAACACCATCGTGCTGCTGGCCGGCATGATGATCGTCGGATCGTCGCTGTTCCACACCGGTCTGACCGACATCATCGGCGAAAAGATGGTGAAGATCACGGGAAAGAGCGAGCGCAACATCGTCCTCGCCACGCTGATCGTCTCCTGCGCCCTCAGTTCGGTGTGCAGCAACATCGGCGTGATGACGGCCATGGCCCCGCTGGTCACGGCCATGTGTTTCTCCGCCGGCTGCGGCTCTTCACGCACGCTGATGGCGCTGCTTTTCGGCGCTCAATTCGGCGGCTTCGTGACGCTGGTCGGCGTCGGTTCCAACGCTTCCGCGGCCAACGCCATGGCCGACCTCGGTCTGACGCCGTTTGGATTCTTCGGCATCACGCCCTTTGGTCTCGGCATTTGCGTTCTCGGCACGCTGTACTTCACTTTCGTGGGCATGAAGTTCCTGCCCGACACGGGATATGTCCCCGAGTTCGCCAAGGTCGAGAAGAAACCCTTCGACAAAAACAAGGCCGCCATCGCCTGCATCACCATGGCTGCCGTGTTGGTAGTCATCGCGCTGAGTCCCAAGAAGATGCCCATGCACGTGGCGGCGGTGATCGGCTCGCTGGTTATCATGGGCACCAAGTGTATGACCGTTCGGGAAGCCATCGCCGCCATCGACTGGAACTGCATGCTGCTGGTCGGTTCGTTGACCGCCATTTCCACAGGCGTGCAGAAAAGCGGCGCCGGTGCCGCCATGGCTGAACTGATCTTGCAGATTCTCGGCGAACATCCCAGCACGTTCATGATCACGACGGTGATCTTCATCGCCGCCGCAATTCTCACTCAGGTGATGTCCAATATTCCCACGATCATGCTGTTCATGCCCATCGGCGTTTCCATCGCCAAAGCGATCAACGTCAGTCCTTATCCCATCTGCATGATCATCACGCTGGCCGGCGCCGCGTCCTACGCCACGCCTTTCGCCGCCCCGCAGAACATGATGACCGTCGGCTGGACGCAGTACCGGTTCGTGGATTACGTCAAAGCAGGACTGCCGATGCTGCTGGTAACCTATCTGGTCATTGTCGCCGTCATCCCTTTCTATCTACCCTATTAAAAACTGGATTTCCGAAAAGCGCGCCCTCGGTACGCCCGCTGCGGGCTGTGAGGGCGCGCTTTTTCGCGACGAACTGGAGGCACAACACATGAGAGACTGTCTTCGCGGCGCTTACGAGATGCACGTCCACACTTCGCCCGACGTGACGGCGCGCAAATGCAGCGATCTCGAACTGGCGCGGCGCTTTCGCGACGCCGGGCTGGCGGGGGCTTTGATCAAATGCCACTATGCCGACACGGCGGCCCGCGCGGCGCTGCTGAACGAGCAATTCGAAGAACTGCATTTCGCTGGCGGCGTGACGCTGAACAGCTCGGTCGGAGGACTCAATCCCGAAGCGGTCGCCGTCAGCGGCAAGATGGGCGGTCGAATCGTCTGGTTCCCGACGATGGATTCGCGCAGCTACCAGGAATTCCGAAAACAAAACGGAACGCCCGACGTGGATTCGAGCAAGTGTATTTACATCCTTGACGCTCGGGGAAATTTGATTCCCGAAGCGCTCGCGGTGCTGGAAACGGCGAAGCGCTGCGGGATGCTGGTCGGCACGGGGCATGTCAGCGCCGCGGAAGGACTGGCGCTGGCACGCGCCGGCGCAAAGACGGGCTGTCAGGTGATCCTGACGCACGCCGACAATCCTGCCGACGTTTACACGACGGACCAGCAGCGCGAGGCCGCGGCGCTGGGCGCGATCGTCGAACATTGTTACTTCACGACCTATTACAAACGCACGCCCATCGAGACGATCGCCGCGCAGATCCGGGCCGTCGGCGTGGAGCGGGTGATCCTTTCCACAGATTTCGGCCAACCGCAATCGCCCTACTCCGACGAGGGACTTTCACAATACGCGGACCTGCTCGCGGCGCAGGGCTTCAGCGACGCCGAACTGAGCATGATGTTCCGCGACACGCCGGCTCGCCTGCTCGGCTTTGAACGCTGAGCCGAAAACGCGTGCGACGCGCCACGAAAAACGGGAGCCTGTCCCTTGCTCTTTGAGCAGAGTTCAGGCTCCCGTTCTTTTGCAGCAACGCTCAGTCGCGCACGGTCGCTTTGCCGACTTTGGGCATCTTTTCGACCGTGATGGCCTCGATGTAGTAAAAAGGCTCCATCGTGCCCTTCTCAAAGACGGAGGGCACGCTGCCCTCGCGCAGGATGCCGCGCACCTTGACCCATGACTTTTCGGACTGGAGCGCCGACAAGTCGCGGTCGTACTTGAACTCGAAGTTCACGTATCCGCCCGTGCAGAACGGGCAGATCGGCCCTTTGCGCCCCACATAGGTGAAGCCGTCGAAGTCCATGTAAAAGCCCTCGATCTCCACCGACTTGCCCGCGTATTTATCGAAGTTCAGGAACCAGTCGTTGATCTGGGTCATGTAGAGGCGGTTGCCGACGATGATGTCGATTTTACGCGGATCGAAGGCGGCGCGGTCCTTCTCGATGTCGTGAGGATAGTTGTAAAGCGAGATGTCCGGCCCCTCGAGGATCAGCATCCCCGCCTGGGCGTCGATCTCCGCCAGATAGTCCTCCAGCTTCTCCGCCTCCTCTTCCGGCAGAGGCACGGCGGCGAAAAGAGCCGGCGCGAGCAGCGCCAGCAGAAACGCCCCAAACGCGCTTTTTCCTCTGAATTTCATCATTTCTTTCATCGTCCTTTTCAGCCCGCCTGCGTCACTGCGGCCGCCGGAACCCGTGAAAGTGCGAGCCGGCGACGGCGGCGGCGAAAAGCGCCATATTGACGATCACGATGCACGATCCGGTGGGAATCGAATACAGATAGGAAAGGAACATGCCCGTGAAAAAACAGCCGACCGAGATCGCCGCCGACAGCAGCACCGTGCTCCTGAAACGGCGGCAGATCCGCATCGCCGTCAACGACGGGAAAACGATCAGGCTGGAGATCAGCAGCGTTCCCATCATGCGCATTCCCAAAACGACCGTTACGGACGTGAGCAGGGCGATGATCATGTTGTAGCGCCCCGTATGGATCCCCGCCGCCTGCGCGAACGTCTCGTCGAAGGTGACGGCGAAGATGCGGTTGTAGAACAAAACGTAGAGCAACAGCACCGCGCAGCTCAGCGCCGCCGAGAGGATCACGTCGGAACGGCTCATGGCGAGAATGCTGCCGAACATGTAATTGCACACGTCCACGTTCATTCCCGTCGAAAGCGAGACCGCCGCCACCCCGACCGCCAGCGCGCCGCTGCACAGCACGGCCGTCGCCGAATCGCCGCGGATGCGCGAGCTGCTCTTGATCTGCAGCAACAGAAAGGCCGCCACGATACAGGCCGGGATCGCCAGGCTCAGCGGCGCGAGGTCAAGCGCTTTCGCCAGAGCCAGAGCCGCGAAGGCCACGTGAGCCAGCCCGTCGCCGATCATCGAATAACGCTTCAGAACCAGGCTGGTCCCCAGCAGCGAAGCGCAGAGCGAGACCAGGCAGCCGACGATCAGCGCGTTGATCACGAAAGGATAGGACAACATCTGCAAAAGTTCGCTCAGCATAACTTCGCCCCGCCCTCTTTCGCAGCCGCACCGCTCAAGACGCGGAACGGGCCGCCGTCGATAAAACGGCGGCCGGCCGCGCTTTGCGAGTATTTCTCAACGGAGCCGAAAAACAGCTGGCGGCCGTTGAGATGAAGGATCTGTCGGGCGCAGCGCAGGGCGCTCTGCACGTCGTGAGTGATCATGACGATCGTCATGCCCTGCTCGCGGTTCAGCTCGTTCAGGATCTGGTACATTTCGTCCTGCATGCGGGGATCCAGCCCTGCCGCCGGTTCGTCCAGCAGCAGGAGCGAACGCGTGGCGCACAGGGCCCGGGCCAGCAGCACCCGGCGCTGCTGCCCGCCGGAAAGATCGCGGAAACATTTCTTTCTGAAATCCTGCATCCGCACCAGCCGCAGCTTCGCCTCGGCTTCCCGACGGTCGCCCTTGCCGAAAAAGGGACGCAGGCCGCAGCGCCGCAGCTGGCCCGACAACACCACTTCCTCGACGCTGGCGGGAAAGTCTTTCTGCACCGCCGTCTGTTGGGGAAGATATCCGATGCCTCCCATGCGCGCCTCTGCGCCCACTTCCACAGAACCGCCGACCGGCTTGACGAGGCCCAGCAGTCCCTGCATCAGCGTGCTTTTGCCGGCGCCGTTTTCGCCGACGATGCAAAGGTAGCCGCCGGCGGAGACCTCAAAGCTGACGTCCTCCAGGACCTTCCTGCCGTCGTAGGCAAAGCTCGCATTGCGGCACGCGAGGAGGCTCATGCTAGTTCAGCGCCTCTTTGAGGACGTTCAGATTGTGGCGCATCAGGTCGAGGTAAGTGATCCCCTTTTCGAAATCCTCGGCGCTGACGTTGTGCACCGCGTTCAGCAGCCGCACCTGGGCGCCCGTGGCGTCGGCGATGGCGCGGGCCATCTGGCCGTTCGACAGCTCGATGTGAAACACGACGGGGATCCCGTCCTGCTTCACCTTGTCGATCAGGAAAGCGACCGTCTCGGGATTTGGCTCCGTCTGGTTGGCGCAGCCGGGGAACGCCGCATAATATTTCAGGCCGAACTCGCGGCAGAAATACAGGAAGGGGAAGCGGTCGCCGACGATGATCTCGCGGCGCTTCGAGCCCTCGATCAATTTGCGGAAATCATCGTCAAGCCGGCGCAGCTGCTCAAGATACACGGCGGCGCGGCTG
>NZ_ADFP01000023.1 GCF_000177335.1 Pyramidobacter piscolens W5455 | reverse complement strand
TGCTGCTGGCCCTGCGCGGCGGCGCCAACCGCGGCGCCGTGATCTCGCTGCTCGACTCGGGCGCCGACCGCGAGGCGAAAGATCTCTCAGGGCGCGTCCTCGGCGATTATTTCAAAGCGAGCCGCTTCAAAGCCGACGCCGCGATCGCCGCCCTGATTCAGGACGCCGCCGGTCAGAAGCCTCTTGAACCTTCGCGCCTCGTCCAGCTGTGCCGCTTCGGCAGCGCCAAACGCCTGCGCTCCGCGTTAAAGGCCGGCAGCGATCCCAACGCCGCCGTCGACGGCCTGACGCCGCTGATGTGGGCCGCCCGGGACAACCGCGATAAAGACATGCTGAGCGCGTTGATCGACGCCGGCGCCGACGTCAACGCCCAGGATCCGGAAGGCCGCACGGCCCTGATGTACGCCGTGAAAAATCCCGCAGCCGTCGCCACTCTGATGAACGCCGGCGCGCGCGTCGATTTGTTCGACAAAAACGGCCGCAGCGCCCTCGAATACGCCGAGGAAGCCGGCGTCGAAACCGACGGGCTGGGCGGACTGAAAGCCGCGGTCGAAAAACACCGCGCCCTGGCGGACTACGAAAACAAACTCGACGCCCAGAAGGCCGAATTCGATAAAAAAATTGCCGAGCTGACCCGACAGCTCGAAAAAGAACGGACCGTCCATCAGGTGACGAAGGACGCCGCCCGCCAGGCCGAAGAAGAAGCCCAGGCCGTCGCGGAGCAAGCCGCCGCCGAAAAGGCCGAACTGGCCAAGCGCATTGAGGCGGCCCAAGCCCAGATCGCCGAACTGACCCGGCAGCTCGAATCCGAAAAAGCGGGCCACCAGGCGGCGAAAGACGCGGCCGTGAAAGCCGCCGAAACGGCGAAAGCCGAATCGGCCGGAGCCGCCACGGCGCTCGAAGCGGCAAAAGCCGCCGCGGCCGAACTGAACGTCCGGATCGAAGCTGAAAAGGCCGCGGCCGTGAAGGCCACCGAAACGGCGAAAGCCGCCGCGGCGGACTCCGCCAAGGCGCTTGAGGCGGCCCAAGCCCAGATCGCCGAACTGACCCGGCAGCTCGAATCCGAAAAAGCGGCCCATCAGGCGACGAAGGACGCCTCGCTCCGCTCCGCCGAAGAAACGAAAAAGCCTCTGGGCGGCCTGCTTGACCTGCTTCGGCGCGCCGCCTGCGCGCCGAAGGAATAACCCTTCGGGCTGAAAAGAAGGGCCTGCGCCCGGATCGTCGGCGGCGATCCGGGCGCAGGCCTTGCGTTGTTCGGGAGGGCGGTTATTTCTTCATGAGCCCCTTGCCAGCGTTCCACGCCCGCCCGACCTTCTCGCCCGAAACGTAATAGCCGGACTGGAACCGATCGAAGATCAGCGCCTTCAATTTGGCGGGTACGATCTTTCCTCTCGCGAACGGCGATAAAGTTCATAAAAAAACGGCGCGATATCTGGGGGCCATGCCTCTCTTTTGCGCTTGCCGCCGAAGATAAGAAAAGATAAAATTATGCGCATGTGCAAAGGCGGGACAGCAGAGCCGCTTTTCTTTTTCCGATCGGGGAAACGGCCCGTTCGAACCGAAAGGCGGCGGCTTTGAAGCCTACAAGGTGGGGGAAAAACCTATGAAACCGCGGGACGCGCGTTCTTTGCGGCACGGACGCGCGAAGCGCGGCATTTTCAATGATGCCTTTTAATTGAGAATCAGGAGTCAGAGAGTATCTGCGCAAAAGGGCGCTGGAGACCGGCGGAGACATCGCAGGCCCCAGCCGGAGATCGGGGTCGCCCTTTCGTGGGGCGATTCCGACGGAGCTAGAGAGAGCATGACAGGCACGACACAAGAGACGAGGGGCAGGGGTTAGGGTATGAATATGAGAAAAACGGCCGCGCTGGCGCTTTCGGCGGCGCTTTTGGCGGCGCCCGCCTATGCGGACGGTTTCGCGGTGTACGAATGGAGCGCCCGCGGCGTGGGCATGGGCGGCGCGATGATGTTCGGCGACGAAGCTTCGCTGATCGCCTACAATCCGGCGGCGATCACGCAGTTCGACGAGAAAGGCACCTTTTCCGGCGCCGTCACCTACATCGCGCCGCGCGGCTACGCCGACTTTCTCGACGGCAGCGATAACGTCTTTCTGACGCAGCACAACAAGAACAATCCGGCTTACGTTCCCGCAATGTTTTACGCGCGCAGGATCCAGCCCAACGCTTGGTTCGGCGTCGGCGTTTATCCCCGTTTCGGCTTGAAAGCCTCCTATGATCCGGGCTGGTACGGCCGTTTCAGCAACCGCAGCATCGAGTTCCTGTCGGTTTCTTTCGCGCCCAACGTGGCATGGAAGATCGCGCCGTCATTGTCGATGTCCGCGGGCGCGGAACTGATGTACGCCGGGCTGAAGCTCGACAAGTCGACCCGACTCGGCGGCGAGACGCCGATCGATCTCGACGGCGACAGCTGGGGCGTGGGCTGGAACGTCGGCCTGAACTGGCAGGCGACGCCGCGGCTCTCGCTGGCGGCGCTGTACCGTTCCGAGGTCAAGCAAACGGTCGAGGGCGACGTAAACCTTTACAGCGGCATGCTGGGAACGATTTCCACCCGCGGCAAGGGGGCCATTCATCTGCCCGAGAGTTATACTTTCGGCGTCGGCTACAGGTTCAGCGACCGCACGCGCGTCGAGTTCAACGCCATCAAGACGATGTGGAGCTCCTACAAAGACCTGACCATCGACGTCGCCGTGCCGCAGCCGTATCAGGCGATGTTCGGCGGATTGACGGCCTATCCGTACAACGAGCCCAAGAACTGG
This sequence comes from Pyramidobacter piscolens W5455, assembly GCF_000177335.1. Lineage (NCBI taxonomy): Bacteria > Thermotogati > Synergistota > Synergistia > Synergistales > Dethiosulfovibrionaceae > Pyramidobacter > Pyramidobacter piscolens. The sequence goes on along the minus strand of NZ_ADFP01000023.1, from coordinate 40,235 downwards.
CGCGACGGCTGGCGCTATCAGTTCGGCGTCGAGCACAAGATCAACGACAAGTGGACGATCCGCGCCGGTTTCGTCTACGACGACTGCTCTTCCCGCGATCCTGACAACGCCGATTTCATGGTGCCCACCGGCACGCGCCGCACCTACACTTTCGGCGCCAGCTGCCGCGTCAAAAACGTCGAGTATTCGTTCGGCTACGGCTACATGGACGTCGGCGACAAGCGCATCAACCGCAGCGGCGAGAAGCTTGAAGACGCCTCCACGCGCGGCTGCGACGCCCACATCATTTCGATCGGCGCGCGCATCGATCTGTGATTTTCGTCTGCAAACGGATATAATTCAAGGGCAGAGGCTTTTCGGCCTCCGCCCTTTTCTTTTTATCTTATCCATTTTTCGAAGGAGCGCTCCCGATGAACTGGTTCTCTTTTTTCAGCTATGTCCTTGTCTCCACCTTCACGCCCGGGCCGAACAACATCTCCTCGATGTCCAACGCCAGCCGCTACGGCTTCGGCGCGTCGCTGCGCTACCGCCTGGGGATCTTCTGCGGCTTCTTCGCCGTGCAGCTGCTGGCGGCTTTGTTCAGCGCCACGCTGCTGGATTACATCCCCGCCGCTCAGCCGTACATGCTGGCTCTCGGCGCCGCGTATATCCTCTGGATGGCCTGGAAGACCCTGACCAGCCGATCCGGCGGCGAAAGACCGTCCGCCGCCGACAACGCTTTTCTGTCGGGCGTGCTGCTCCAGTTCGTCAACGTCAAGGTAATAATCTTTGCCGTCACTACCATGTCGACTTTTGTGCTGCCCCACGTCCGTTCGCTTCCCGCGCTGGTCCTTTTCGCGTTCGGGCTGGCGGGCACGGCCTTCGTCTCGGTCAACTGCTGGGCCGCTTTCGGCGCCGCCTTCAGCCGCGCCCTGCGCCGCCACGAACGCGCCGCGAACGCCGTCATGGCCCTGCTGCTCGTTTATTGCGCGCTGTCGCTGTATCTGTAACGAAACGAGTCCGTTCCACGTTTTGCCAATCGCCGGGGCGCGTGCTATAATGCCGCTGGCACTTCGCGGAGGGGTGGCCGAGCGGTCTAAGGCGGCAGTCTTGAAAACTGTTGAGCGCAAGCTCCGGGAGTTCGAATCTCTTCCCCTCCGCCACAATTTAAAAAACAAGGAATTAAAATGAATCGCGAAGCCTGTAAAATTCGGGCTTCGCGATTTTTTGTTGTATAGGATAAAACTAAAATATATGTAGAGTTTTCACATGGATTGTGCTTAGAATCGCGCATTCTATTTCTGATTGAGAAATAGGGGCAGCTTCGATTCTTACTCTGTGTGGCATAAACAAATCATGTTCCCTTCTCAAGTGGCAGTGATTTTTTATTTCACTGTCTCTTGAAACGAGAGCATATCGTTAACGGAAGGCTTTTTCATTTGGCATAGCCAAGCTCTTTGATCAAGGCGTCCTGAAGTACCTTGGAGACGTTGATTTTTTCCTTTTCTGCAGCATAGTCAAGCCAGTTAGGCAAAGTCACCGTGCGGCGCACTGACTTGTTGTCGATCATGCGCCGATAGGCTGCCGTATCGATGTCTACAAAAGACACGATGCCCGTACCAGCGCCTGCAAACTCACCCTTCGCAGCGTCGATCTCTTTCAGTGCCGTCGGAGGGGGAATGTTTTCCCCTTCGTCCTCCAGATCGACGCATTTAAGGCTGATCGCGTCCCGCGCCATTTCGACCGCGTTGCTTAAGTCCTCGCCCTGAGTAAGCACTCCGAGATCCGGCACTTCGACCAGCACAACTCCTTCGACTGGCGTAAAAATCACAGGATAGACCGTTTTCATTTGTCCTTTCCCCTCCTCTTTGGAGTGCGCGAGAAGATTATGCTCCCCGTCTTTTTAATATGTTCTTCGCGAGTATTTCATTGATATCCCCGTGCCGAGGCACTTCTTCCGTCTCTTCGCCGCGGCTGTAAATATCGTGGCGCCTTCCATGGCGTTTGAAACGAAACCCCAGCGCTTCAAGCCGTTTTATGAATTCCTGCCGTTTCACCGCCTCGCCTCCTTCGTTCTAACTATATCATATGTATTTTTATACGTATCGTCAAGTGCGAATACAGAGAATTCACCTCTTGATAAAAAGAGCTGCCCTCTGGCAAGATAGCTTCCCCTCCGCCGTCAGAAATTTCATACTATTTCTTAATTAAAAGGTCGAACGCAAGGGAGCTGCGGAGGAGATTCACAAAGCGAGCTGCGCAGCAGTCGAGGTAATTCTGAGCGACTGAACTTCCCCGCAGCCCCTTGAAAACTATGCTAATACTTTTTATCAAGAATGAGTATCATGCAAAAAAATCGCGGCCAGTCGTCGTTGAGCCAACGCTCTTCGATGACCGGCCGCGATTTTTTTCTCTATCTCTCGACGTTTTCTATGTGAAAATCTTCTAGGCGCTCTGTTTCTCCGCGTCGTATTTTTTTTCGGCTGTGCCGACGATAATGGTACCGACGAGGTCGCCGAGGCAGTTATTCGTCGTGGTCCCCATGTCGAAGAGGCGGTAGAACGCGGCGATGACGCCGACGACTTCGATGGGCAGTCCCACGGACTGAACGACGACCATCAGCTTGACGATGCCGCTGCCGGGGATCCCCGCGCCGCCCATGGAGAGAATGGTGGAGATGAATACGGCGTTCAGCAGCTGGGGCATCGACATGGGCTGGCCGATCATCTGGCTGATGAAGAGGATGACGCAGGCGTAGAGCAGCACGGAGCCGTCGGAGTTCATCTGCGAGCCGAGGGGGATGGTGAAGCCGGAAACGCGCTCCGGAATGCCGAATTTTTCCTCGGCGGTCTTGATGTTGACGGGGATCGTGGCGATGGAGCTGCATGTGGAGATGGTGTAGATCCACACGTCGGCGCTCTCCTTGATGAACCGGAAAGGATTCATGTGGGGCTTGAAGGCCAGAAGGAAGCCGCCGTACACGAAGACAACGTGGGCAAGACAGGCAGCGTAGTAGGTTCCTACGAGCACTGCCATGGAGGTGAAGATGCCGGCGCCGTACTTGCCGAAGGAGTTGCCCATGAGAAAAAACACGCCGATAGGCGACACGTCCATGACCATGCCGATCAGCGAGAAAACCATGCTGCTGAAGCCGTCGAAACACTTTTTCATCGTCGCCTTGCGTTCAGGATCTTTGATGCGCAGGATGGCGACGCCGAGCAGAATGGCGATGACCAGTGTCTGCACGATATTGCCGTCGGCGAACGTCTTGATCATGTTGGTGGAAAACAACCCTTTGAGGAAGCCGGCGAAGGTGATGTCGACGCCGCCCTTGATCTGCTGCGAGGCCATGCCGGCGAAGTTGGCGATTTTCCCGGGCTGGAGCAGCGTCGCCACGGTCAGCCCGACTACGCAGGCCAGCACGGTAGTGACCACATAGTAGACGATGATGCGCGCGCTGACGCGCCGCAGCGAGGCGAGGCTGTCCTGCGAGGTGATGCCGGTCACGATCGTGCAGAGCACCATAGGGACCACGATCATCTTGATGCAATTGAGCCAGATGTCGCCGATGAAGCCGAGCTGAACCATGGTCTCGCCGACGACGAGCCCGGCGACGGAACCGAGGATCATAGCCACGAAAACCTGCGTCGTCAAAGATATTTTTTTACCGCCGATAACCATAATTCTTACCCCTTTCAAATGAGATCAAAGCGCCGCGTCGATTTCGCGGATGACGGCTGCCGCTCGTTCCGCGTCGCGGCGCGTGATGCCCTTGTAAAAGACGAGCCGTACCGAGGTGTTGATGATAGGGCGGATCAGCAGCCCCTTTCCCCTGGCGCGCTCGCAGAATTCCTGAGGCGTGACGCCGGCGTTTTTGACGTCGAGCATCATGATGTTGGTCTGCACGTTTTTCTGCACGAGCGTTTTTTTCAGCCCTGTCAGCAGCGAAGCGCAGTACGCGGCGTTTTCGTTGTCTTCACTCAGGCGTTCCACGTTATGTTTCAGCGCGTAGATGGCGGGCGCGGCGATAACGCCGGCTTGGCGCATGGCGCCGCCGAGCAGCTTGCGGGTGTCCTTGGCTTTCCCGATAAAGTCTTTCGGCCCGCAGAGAAGGGATCCCACGGGAGCTCCCAGCCCCTTGGAGACGCAGAACATGAGCGTGTCCGCGTATTGGGCCAGCTCCTTTACGGAAACGCCGAGATATGCGGCGGCGTTGAAAACGCGCGCGCCGTCCATGTGGACTGGCACGCCGTATTTATCGGCCAGGCGGCGGACGGCGGCCATGCGCTCCGGCGTGATACAGGTTCCACCGGTGTAATTGTGGGAGTTCTCGACGCAGATCAGCTTGACAGAGTTCCCCTTGAGCGCGCGTTCCATGTCGGCCGGGTCGGGCATGCTGTCGGCGTCGAATTTGTAAAAAGCTTTTTTCATCTGGCCGAAGCGCGGGTCGAAGGCGGTTTTTTCGCTGCGGTCGAGGTGCTGCAGCTCGTCGACCAGCACGGTGTCGCCGGGACGGCACCAGGTCAACAGGGCGGCCTGGTTGCCCATCGTGCCGGAGACGCAGAACAGCGCAGCCTCCTTGCCCGTGAGAGATGCCGCCATGTCCTCCAGTTTGTTGACCGTAGCGTCTTCGCCGCGTCCTTCCGCGTCCAGCCGTCCGTCATCGCCCAACGGCGCCGACAGGATCGTCTCCAGCATGGGACGATCCGGAAGCGTGAGCGTATCGCTCCTTAAATCGATCATTCCGTTACAGCCCCTTTCTCGTCGTAAAAAACTTCTCCTATCGGCATTAAATAACCTTGAGCGTGCATAATCAAATATAAATGTTAGAATATAGTTATAGATAAAAATAAATGATAAATGTGCATTACATCAGATTGAGGAGATTTTTCATGTTTCAGTACGCCGACTATATCTACGCCGTTTACCGCGAACGAAGCTTCAGCAAAGCAGCAGACAAATTATTCATCACTCAGCCGTCGCTCTCCATTACCGTCAAAAAGGCGGAAGCCGAGCTGGGACTGCCGATCTTCAACCGTCACACCGTGCCTGTGACGCTGACGCCTTTTGGGGTGGAATACATCCAGGCGCTGGAGCAGCTGCGCGGGCTGGAACGACGGCTGCACGAGTTCGTCGAGAAAGAGGGAACGTTGCAGAGCGGGCGGCTGGCGATCGGCGGCAGTAACCTCGGCATGCCCTATTTTGTGACGGAGCGTCTGGCGGATTTCCACCGCCGGTATCCGCAGATCGAACTGCAGATTCGCAATTTGAATACAATGCAGGCCAAGCATCTGCTCGATTCCGGCGAACTGGACTTTGTGATCACCAACCGTCCCTACGACGACAAAAAGTACGATCAGAGGGTGTGCTACCGCGAGTGCCTGATCCTCGCCGTGCCGAAATCGTTCGGCGTCAACGGAATGCTTTGCGGCAAACAGCTCGCGCCGGACGAACTGGGCAACGCGGTCTTCTCCGTCCCCGCAGCGCGGTCGGTGCGGCTTGACGCTTTCGCTCAGGTGCCGTTTCTTCTTCTCAGCAATCAGAATTACCTTCGTCAATACACCGACATCCTCTTCCGCGAACGCGGCGTTGATCCGCCGGTAGTTCTCGAGGTGGAACAATCGGCTGAATCCTTCAACTTCGCCCGTCTCGGGCTGGGCGCGACGGTTTTGAGCAACCGGCTCGTGCAGGGGGGCGATTGCGACGCGCTGTGTTTTTATAAGATCGACAGCCGCTATACGACGCGCAACGCGTTCCTGAGCAGCCGCCGCGGCGTCTATTTCACTTCGGCCATGAAGAGCTTCGAGCGGATGCTGCTGGACCCGGAATGGAACGAGAAATAGTTTTTTCCGCGTGCGGCGCGACGTTTTTGGGACAGAAAAAATGTATACGATTTTTCAAGACCGCTTTGAAGATATGCTTGAAAAAAATTATGACAGTCTCTATACTTTGATCTAAGAAATATAAAATCTTTCAGGCAAAGACGCCGTGCGAAAGCGTTTTTTTGATGAAAACAGACGGGGAGATGATGAGCAGGCTCACGCGGTGCTTCAATCTTTACGAAGGGGGAAGTAAAACAACATGGGGAAGTATATTCTTCGCAGGCTTGTGATGTCCGTCCCCGTCATGATCGGCGTCTCGATTGTCGCGTTTCTCATTATGCATCTGACCCCGGGCGATCCGGCGCAGCTTCTCGCCGGTCCCGACGCGACGATCGAGGACGTGCAGCTGATTCGCGATCGGTTCGGGCTGGACGAGCCGCTGCCGGTTCAATATGTGCAGTTCGTCAAGGGCGTTTTCGACGGTTCGCTGGAGTCGATGAAATACGAGGTGCCCGCGATCGGCCTGATCACGTCGCGGCTGAAGAACACGGCGGTCCTCGCCGGGGCGGCGCTGCTGCTGTCGGTCGCTCTGGGGGTGATGGCGGGGATCTTGTCGGCCGTGCGCCGCTACTCGTGGATCGATTATCTTTCCACGTCGCTGGCGCTGATCGGCGTCTCGATGCCGGCCTTCTGGCTGGCGATCATGCTGGTCATGCTGTTCGCCGTCGAGCTGGGCTGGCTTCCGGCCGCGGGCATGGGCGGCGTGCGGCACATCGTCCTGCCCGCTATCGTGCTCGGCACGGGATCGGCGGGGATCATCGCGCGCATGACGCGTTCGACGATGATGGACGTGCTGCGCCAGGATTACGTGACGACGGCCCGCGCCAAGGGGCTGACGGAGCGCGTCGTCGTGTATCTGCACGCGCTGCGCAACGCCATGATCCCCACGGTGACCGTGATCGGCATGCAGATCGGTTCGCTGCTGACGGGGGCCGTTCTCACCGAATCGGTTTTCGCCTGGCCGGGGGTGGGGCGTCTGCTGATCGATTCGATTCTCGGGCGCGATTATCCCGTGGTGCAGGCGACGCTGCTGGTGGTGGCTTTTATCTACGTAGGGGCCAACCTTTTGGTCGACATCCTCTACGCTTTTCTCGACCCGAGGATCCGCTATGAATAGTCCGAAGAAAACGCAAACTCACGCGGCGCTGGTATGGCGCCGTCTGCGCCGGAGCAAGACGGCGGTCGCGGGGCTGGTCATCGTGGGAGTCTATCTGTTTCTGGCTCTCTGCGGCCCGTGGCTGGCGCCTTACGATCCTTATTTTCAGGATCTGAATCTTTCCTATCTCCGTCCCTGCATGGATCACTGGCTGGGCTGCGACGAGTTCGGCCGCGACATTCTCAGCCGGATTCTTTACGGCGCCCGCGTCTCGCTGGTGATCCAGTTCTGGGCGGTGATGATCTCGCTGGTGATCGGCACGTTCCTCGGTTCGGTCAGCGGCTATTTCGGCGGCAGGATCGACGAGGTCGTCATGCGCCTGATGGACATCATGATGGCCTTTCCCGGCATTCTGCTGGCGCTGGCGATCGTCGCCATCCTCGGGCCGAGTCTGACGAATCTGATCGTCGCCATCGGCATCAACTCGGTGCCGGGGTTCTCGCGCGTGGCGCGCGGCGCGGTGATCAGCGTCAAGAAGAACGACTACGTGACGGCGGCGCGGGCGATCGGCGAGAGCGATCTGTCGATTCTGTTCCGCTACGTTCTGCCCAACGCCATCTCGCCGATCATCGTGCAGACGACGATGCGCATGGCGACGGTGCTGTTGACGGCCGCTGGGCTGGGTTTTCTCGGGCTGGGGGTGCAGCCGCCGTCTCCCGAATGGGGAACGATGCTCTCCGCCGCCCGGGTGTATCTGCGCTCCGCCCCTCACGTCGCGGTGATCCCCGGCGTGACGATCATGATCGTCGTCCTCGGCTTCAACTTCTTCGGAGACGGGCTTCAGGACGCGTTGAATCCCCGTTTGAAGGAGTAATCCGCCATGGCTGACGATAAAACGCTGCTTCGCGTCGAAAATCTGAATGCGTGGTTCTACACGGAAGAAGGGATCGTCAAGGCGCTGGAAAACGTCAGTTTCAGCGTCGGCCGCGGCGAGATCCTCGGGCTCGTCGGCGAGACGGGCTGCGGCAAGTCGGTGACGTCGTCCTGCATCATGCGTTTGATCCCGTCGCCGCCGGGAAAGATCATCGGCGGCAAAATCCTGTTCGAGGGCGAAGACCTCGCGCAGGCGACGCCGGAACGGATGCGCCAGATCCGCGGCAAGGATATCGCCATGATCTTTCAGGATCCGATGAGCTCGCTGAACCCCGTGTTCACGGTGGGACGGCAGGTGGAAGAGGCGATCCGCGTCCACAACCCCGGTATGAGCGCGGCGCAGATCCACGAGCGCGCCGCGGAGATGTTCAAAAAAGTCAACATCCCCGATCCCGAAAGGTCGATGAAGCGCTATCCGCACCAGTTCTCCGGCGGCATGAAACAGCGCGTCATGATCGCCATGGCGCTGTCGTGCAACCCTCGGATGCTGATCGCGGACGAGCCGACGACGGCGCTCGACGTTTCCATTCAGGCGCAAATCCTGTCGCTGATCAAGGATTTGCAGAAGGACTTCGGCAGCAGCATCATGCTGATTTCCCACGATCTCGGCGTGATCGCCACGATGGCGCAGAAAGTGGCCGTCATGTACGCCGGCAGCATCATCGAGTACGGTTCGGTCCGCCAGATCTTCGAACACCCGCTACACCCTTATACGCAGGGATTGCTGGGCGCGATCCCGCGCCTCGATCAGGCGCAGGAATATCTGGAAGTCATTCCCGGCGCGCTGCCCAATCTACTGCACCTGCCGGAAGGCTGCAAGTTCCGCGCCCGCTGCTCGCGCGCCACGGAACGCTGCGCGCGGGAACGTCCGACGGCCGTGGAGGCGGAAGAAGGACATGAGGTGGCCTGCTATGAATATCGTTGAAGTCAAAGATCTTCACATGTACTTCCCGATTCTGAAGGGAGTGCTCTTCCACTCGGTCGCGGGGCACGTCAAGGCCGTGGACGGCGTTTCCTTCTCCATTCCCGAGGGCGAGACGCTGGGGCTGGTCGGCGAGTCGGGCAGCGGCAAATCGACCGTGGGCAACATGCTGCTGCGCCTGCTCAAACCGACGTCGGGCGAGATCCTGTACCGGGGACGGTCGATCCTTAGCCTTTCGCCGCAGGAAGAACGCGAGTTCCGCAGCCAGGCGCAGATGGTCTTTCAAAATCCGTTCGCCTCGCTGAACCCGCGCATGATCGTCGGCGACATCATTGGCCGCGTGCTGAGGGTGCAGCGTCCTGAGCTGAAAAAAGACGAAGTGCGAGAGCGGGTGCTGAACGGCATGCAGGAAGTGGGCCTCAAGGTCGAGCACATGACGCGCTATCCGCACGAATTCTCCGGCGGGCAGCGCCAGCGCATCGCCATCGCCCGGGCGCTGATCTCGGATCCCGAATTCGTCGTCCTCGACGAGCCGACCTCGGCGCTGGACGTTTCCGTGCAGGCGCAGATCCTCAACCTGTTCAAGGACATTCAGAAGAAAAGACGCCTGTCCTATCTGTTCATCAGCCACAACTTGTCGGTCATCCGCCACATCAGCCACCGCATCGCCGTGATGTACCTCGGCAACCTGATGGAATTCTGCGACCGGCAGGAGATGTTCCGCAACCCGCTGCATCCCTACACGCAGGCGCTGCTGCGCAGCATTCCCAAACCTTACGTCACGGACGAGGACATTTCCGACAAGATCATCAAGGGCGACATCCCCAGCCCCGTCGATCCGCCGCCGGGATGCCGCTTCAACACGCGCTGTCCGCAGGCGACCGACGAATGCCGTCGCGTGCGGCCGCAATGGAGAGAAGTGAACGCCGGACACTGGCTCGCGTGCCATCAGGTTTAGCAAGCCGTTTCGATGTTTTCCGCCGTTTTTGCGGCGGAAGGGAATCCCCGCAAGGGATGAATTTTTGATGAATTTTTTAAGGAGGAATGCCGTATGAAGTTTTACCGTACCGCGCTGCTCGCGCTCGCGGGGGCAGCTCTGCTCGCCGCCGGGCCGGTTTTGGCTCTGGACAAGGACGTCCTGACGATCGTCAAGTCGGCGGAAATCATTTCCCTCGACCCGCAGGACATCACCGACACGCCGTCCGAAGACCTGAACCGCAAGATCTACGAAGGGCTCGTCGATTTCAATATGTCGCTGGACGTCGTGCCCAAGCTGGCCAAGAGCTGGGAAATTTCCGAAGACCGGCTGACTTGGACGTTCAAACTCCGCGAGGGCGTCACGTTCCACAGCGGCGCGCCCTTCAACGCCGAAGCCGTCAAGGTGAACTTCGACCGCATCCTCAACGGCCGCTACAAGAGGACGTCGCTCTACCAGCCCATCATCAAGGAAGTGCGCGTCGTCGACGAGTACGCCGTGGCCTTCGACCTCAAGCAGCCCTTCGGCCCCTTCCTCAACAACCTGGCCCACACCGCCGGCCTGATCCTCGACCCCAGCTACGTCAAGGATCCCGCCAAAAACGCCAAGATCAAGCGCCAGCCCTCCGGCACCGGCCCCTTCAAGTTCGAGGAGTGGGAACCCGGCGACTACGTAAAGATGTCCGCGTTCGAGGATTACTGGCAGGGCAAGCCCAAGCTGAGCGGCCTGATCTACAAGTTCGCGCCCGAGGCTTCGACGCGCGCCATGCTCGTCGAGACCGGCGAGGCTCACGTGGCCCAGGCCGTCGATACCAACGACGTGGAGCGGCTGAAAACCCGCGACGACGTGGAGATGCGCATCTTCCCCAACATCACCGTTTACACGCTCGTCGTCAACACCAGCGACGCGATCCTCGGCGACGTGCGCGTGCGCCGGGCCCTGAGCCACAGCATCGACCGTCAGGGCATCTGCGACAAGATCCTGCACGGCAACGCCGTTCCGGCTTACCGCATCATCTCCCCGATGATCAACTGCGCTGCCGGCCAGAACAATATGATCGCCTACGATCCCGAGCTGTCCAAAAAGCTGCTCGCGGAAGCCGGCTGGGACAAGATCGGCGAAGACGGCATCCGCATGAACGCCGAGGGCAAGCGCCTGAGCGTCGAACTGTGGACCTCCAGCAAGAGCGCCATCATCCCCGAGGCTTATATCGGTTTCGCCCGAGCCGTGGGCATGGAGATCAAGCTTCAGGCCATGGACTGGGCGACGCTGAACTCCCGCATCGAATTACCCGAAAAGAAAAACAAGGCGCAGATCTTCATGATGGGCTGGAGCCCCTCCACCGGCGACGCCGACTGGGTTTACCGCCCGCTGCTGGCTTCCTGGCTGGTGCCTCCGACGGGACAGAACCAGAGCTTCTACCGCAACGAGATCGTCGACCAGGGCATCAGGGACGGCATGCGCGAGTCCGACAACGCCCTGCGCAAGGCCGCTTACGAAAAGATCGAAGAACAGCTGATCGCCGATCAGCCTCGCATTCCGATCTATTCCATCAAGAACCTGTACGCCGTCCGCAGGGAAGTGAAGAACCTCGACATTTACCCGATCAACTTCGTCATGGTGAATCACCTGACCTGCGTGGAATAAACGGCTCGCAAAAAACGGAAGCGCGCGGATCCAGGCGCGAAAGCGGGACTGAGGCCGGCCTTTTCCGCCCTCAGTCCCTTTGCTGTCGCCGCCGCCCCCTTCGTGACGAACAAAAATCTCGTGAAAGGAATCTGATCGCACCATGAAAATTTACATCAGCGCCGATATGGAAGGCTGCACCGGCGTGACCGACGTTCATCAGACCATGAACGGACGTCCCGAATACGCTTTCGGCTGCAGGATGGAACTGCACGACGTGCGCGCCGCCGCCGAGGGCGCGCTGGAAGCCGGCGCCGACGAAGTGCTGGTCAACGACGCGCACGGGCGCAAGATCAACGTCGACATCAACGGACTCGACCATCGAATCCGATTGCTCAGCGGCACGCCCAAGCCCCTGGGCATGATGGAAGGCTGTTCGGGAAGCGACGGCGTTTTCTTCATCGGCTACCACGCCATGGCCGGCACGCCCGTCGCCGTGCTCGACCACACCATCTCCGGCGGCACGGTCTATTCGGTCGAACTGAACGGCGTGGAGATGGGCGAACTGGGGCTGAACGCCGCCGTCGCCTCTTCCTTCGGTCTGCCCGTGGCGCTGATCGAGGGCGACGACGCGCTGGAGCGCGAAGTCCGCGCGCAGCTCGGCGCGGCGCCCGTCTACGCGCGGGTGAAAGTCGCCAAAGGCCGGCTGGCGGCGGACTGCCTGTCGCCGGCAGACTCCTACGGTTATATCAAGGCGAAGGCGAAGGAAGCCGTTGAGCGCCTGAAAGCGCGCCAAATCCCGCTTTTCGACATCGGCGACGGAAGCTACGACCTGCGCGTCACCTTTCACACCACGGCCCAGTGCGACGCGGCCACCCAGATCCCCGCGCTCGAACGCCTCGGCGGCCGCACCGTGCGCGTCTGCGGCCGCGGCATGGCGGAAATGCGCCGCTGGACCGGCGCGATCATCGGCCTGGCAAGCACGGCCAACAGTTGATTCGATTCGGCGTCTGCAAACTGGCCTGCAACCCTCGACACAAAAAATTTCTGCCCGGCCGCAACGGTCGGGCAGAAATTTTTGTATGCGCGGTGGGCTCAGGCGGATTTTTCCTGAGCCCTCGACTTTTTATCCACATAGTTCATCAGAACCGGCGTGAACATGGAAAGCGCGATAAGGACCAGCAGCGCAAGGCTGATGGGGCGGCTCAGGAAATATTTGAACATGTTGCCGCGGGACATGATCAGCGCGCGGCGCCAATTGCTCTCGACGATCTCGCCCAGCACCATGCCCAGCACGAGGGGCGCGGTGGCGAAGCCCGTCCGCCGCAGCAGATACCCCAGCAGACCGAACGCAAGCATCACGAACACGTCGAACATGTTGTTGCGGATCGCGTAGGTGCCGATGGCGGAGAGCGCAACGACAAGCGGGCCGAGCACGCCCATCGGAACAGTGCTGACCCGGGCCACGTATTTGGCAATGGCCAGACCGATGAGTCCCATGAGAATATTCGAGAGCAGATAGCCGAATATGATCGTGTAGGTGACGGGGGCCTTTTCGGTGAACATGGAAGCTCCCGGGACGAGCCCGTGCATGAGCATGCCGCCGAGGAGGATGGCCGCCACCGCGCTGCCGGGCAGAGCCAGCGTGATCAGGGGAACGAGCGCGCCGCCGGTGGCGGCGTTATTGCCGGCTTCGGACGAGGCCACGCCTTCAAAAGAGCCGTTGCCGAATTTTTCGGGATGTTTGGAGAACTTTTTGCCGAGGCTGTAGCAGACCCATGAAGAAACGCCGGCGCCTGCCGCCGGAATGATGCCGATGATCGTGCCGATAACGGATGAACGGGCGATGGTCGGGATCAGTCCTTTGAACTCGCTCCACGGCGGCAGGATACGCCCCGTCATGCTCTTTTCGTCGACGATGGTATGCTTGCCCTTGAAAACATCGTCGGCGATGATCATGACCTGCGAGATCGAGAACATGCCGATCAGCGCGGGAACGAACTGGATGCCATCTTCGAGCTGGATGGAACCGAAGGTGAAACGCGGCGTGCCGGTGATGGCATCCAGACCGACGGTGCCGAGGAACAGCCCGAGAATGCCCGAAAACAGCCCCTTGTACAGCGACTCTCCAGCCAGGGAAGCGATGATCGTGACGCCGAAGATGGCCAGCATGCAATACTCAAGCGCCGAAAATTGCAGAGAGAATTTCCCCAACGGCGGCGAAAGGAACAACAGCGCCAACGCGCCGACGACGCCGCCGATCATGGAAGCGACCGTGCAGACGCCGACGGCTTCCATGCCGCGCCCCTGCTGGGTCAGCTTGTATCCGTCGATCGCCGTCGCGGCGGAAGCCGGCGTGCCGGGCGTGTGGCACAGCGTGGCAGTGATCGAACCGCCGTAAATGGCCGACGTGTAGACGGCCGTCAGCATGATCAGTCCGGCGACGGGCGACATTCCGTAGGTGATGGGAATCAGCAGCGCCACGCCCATGGAAGCGCTGAAGCCGGGCAGCGCGCCGATGACGATGCCGCCTACGGTGCCGACGATCAGCCCCGTCAACGCCCCCCACTCGAAGGTCATATCGAGAACCTGTTTTACCAGTTCCATGAGATCGCCTCCTAAAATCCGCCGCGCATCCGCAGCCAGTTGCCGAGCCAGCCCAATTCGTCGATGGAGACGTTCAGCTGACGAACAAGGAAGAAATAAGCGAAGGCCACGAATCCGGCGGTGGTGACCGCGATGAACAGCCAACTCTTCTGCTTGAGAAAACGCATCGCCGCGATCAGGAAGAGCACCGTTGCGGCATAGTAGCCGATGGCGAGAAACAGCAGCACATAGACAACGATCAAAGCGAACATGGTCAGCGGTGTTTTCAGCGTAGCGCAGGTCACAAAAGGCTTGACGGGATTTTCCGCCGTTGCGTGACGCGTTTTTCGAATGCCGTCGGCTAGGATGGTGAGCCCCAATACCGCCATAAAGGCGAGCAGAATGAGCGGCATCAGGGCCGGTCCCATGTCCATACGCAGGTCACAACACGTGAAAAAGGCGCAGAACAGCAGGATGACGATGCCAATGGTCACGTCCTGATGTCGTTTCATGAGAAACCTCCCCTTGTTTTACTCAAAGCGCCGCCGACCGGCAAAAGGCAGCGGCGCAAAAAATTTCATCAGAACGGGATTAACGCTTCACGTCCCAAATCTTGCATCTCCACTCGAGCTGATCGTTCAGCAGCTTCTTGTAAGCGTCGCCGGAATAGAGCTCGACGTTGACGCCCATCTTGCGCATGTTCTCGAGACACTCGGGGTCTTGAATGGCGGCGGTGACGGCTTGGGTCATTTTCGCGACGATCTCGGGATCGACGCCCTTCATGTAGGCGTAGCCGCGAGCGGAAAAGGATACGTAATCGCCCAGCCCTAGTTCCTTCTCGGTGGGCACGTCGGGCAGCTGTTCGTCGCGCTCATTGGCAAAGAGGACAATGACCTTGTAGTTTTCGGGATTGAGCGTAACGTCGCCGACATTGCCGATCAGGAAATCGATGTTGCCGGAGATGAACATAGTGTTCGCGTCGCCGGCGCCGCCGACGGGCACGACGCTGACTTTGGCGCCGTGGAATTTTTCGAGCATGCGGGCTACGCTCGCTTCGCCGCTGGTGATGCCAGTGCTGGAGGCTGCCGTCAGAAGTTCGTTGTTCTTGGCGTATTCAAGAAAGCTTTTATAATCCGTGAAACGCTTTTCGTCGGGGCGGATGGCGATGACCTGATAATCAATGGCCTGGTTGGCAAGAAGCTCAAAATCGTCGATAGTCTCTTTGCGGGGCGTCTTGTCGTCGTAGTGGCCGAACACGGCGCTCAGGTTGACGAGGGCGAACGTGTTACCATCGGTGGGAGTGTTGTGGAGAAAACGGTTCCATGCCACCCAACTGCCGCTGCCGGGACGATTTTCGACGACAACGGGCACGCCAAGCTGCTTTTCAAGCGCCGCCGCCAGATAGCGGCAGCCGAGATCGGAACTGCCGCCAGCGCTGTACCCGCATACCAGCGTGATCGGTTTGGTCGGCCAGTTGGTTTCCGCCACGACGGCGCTGCAGAACAGAACGGTCAGTGCCGTCACAATACCTGCGATACGTGAGCTTTTTTTCATAATGATTCGCCTCCTAAAAAATTTGAGGATCCGATGCGGTGCGAATATTCCAGAGCGGATCAGAAATCCGCTGCTTGCCAAGGAACTGCCGATTAACGACGCTGCGCGGGGTCGGTCCGCGCCCGCTTTCCATGGCATCGATGTTGTCCATGATGTAGGCTGCCATATTGCGGTTGTTGTCTTCCGTGTTGCCACCGGCGTGGGGAGTGATAATCAGGTTGTCGAGGCTGAAGGCCGGATGATCGGCGGGGAGCGGCTCATTCTCGATCGTGTCGAGCGCGGCGCCGAAGAGACACTTTCCCGCCAGCGCCTTCAGCAGCGCTTCGGTGTCGACGATGCCGCCGCGGGCGGTGTTGACCAGCAGGGCCGATGGCTTCATTTTGGCGAGAGCGGCTGCGTCGATCAGGTGCCGGGTCGAATCGAGCAGAGGCATGTGCAGGCTGACGATGTCGCTGCTTTTCAGAAGTTCGTCAAGCGGCAGAAATTCGACGCCCAGCTCCTTTTCAGTCTCCGGTGCGGCGCGGAAAGGATCGTAATAGGTCACTTCCGCGCCCATTCCGCCGACGGCTGCGGCCACACGCCGGCCGATGCTGCCAAGGCCGACGAGGCCGACGCGTTTGCCGCTGATTAGCCACGAGCGTGCGATGATGTCTTCCTTGTCCTTGCGCCCTGCTTTGGCGCGGCTCATCAACTCGGGCAAATGGCGCAGCGAGGCGAGCATCAGCATGACGGTCAGTTCGGCGACGGGCTGCGAGTTGACGCCGGCGCAGATCGAGACGATGATGCCCTTTTTCCCCGCCGCTTCGATATCGACCGCGTCGAAACCAACTCCCCAGCGGTGGATCAGACGGGCGTCGCCGCCGAGCTTCTCGATTTCCGCCGCTCCCATCGGGAAGCCGCGCAGGATATAATAGGTACCGTCCAGATGCTTTGCCAGTTCCTTGTTGCTCAGGACCTCTGCCACGTCGTAGCGACCAGCGCAGCGTTCGTACAGGATTTTTCTGCCTGCGTCCGGCACTCTGCCGACAATAACGACTTTATTCATAACATCGTGCTTCTTTCAGGAGCGGACGCTTTACAGGCCGTATTTGTCGGCAAAACTGCCGAGGAATTCAGGAGTATGGCCTTCCATACGCTTTTTGGTGGTAGCGGCGTGTTTTTCGGCGTACGCGTTCCAGTCGCCGTCCATCAGCGCGAACGTCTTGTCCTCCGAAGCTTTTTTCTTCTGCGCGGCAGCCGCCATTTCCGGGGCGTCCTCTTTGTGGATCACGACGATACCGTCCATGTCGCCGACCAGGATGTCGCCGGGGAATACGACCTGCCCGCCGCAGGCGATCGGCGCGTTGATCTCGCCCGGGCCGTTCTTAAAAGGCCCCTGCGGCGTGATGCCGGCGCAGTAGACCGGCATGGACAACCCGCGCAGTGCGTCGAGATCGCGCAGGCAGCCGTCGACGACGACACCGGCAAGCCCCTTGTATTGAGCGAATTTGAGCATGATCTCTCCGGCCAGCGAACGGTTGTTGCAGTGACCGCCGTCCACTACGATAATGTCGCCGGGGAGCGCCATGTCGAGAGCCTGATGAAAGAACAGATTATCGCCCGAGGGAACCTTGACCGTGACGGCCGTGCCGAGCAACTGCACGGCGTGGTCGGGATTGACGAGGCGCATGGAGTCGTGCATGCAGAAGAGGCGGTTCATCTCGTCGTTGATATTGCTGGAAGGAATGCCCTTGAAGGCTTCGACGAGATCGCGCCCCGGACGTCTGACTTCGCTGAAGATCCGATTGCCGATTGTGCTCATGAAAATCGCTCCTTTGAAATTTCCAGAAATTTGGCCGGACTGTTGGAGAGAATGATTTTTATCCTGCTTATCAAGATAAACGGTTCCGACTTTTTTATCAAACAGAAAAAAACGGGAGAGGCTCACAGCTTTTGACTGTCAGAAGGAGGAAAAGGAGATGCCTTTGCGAAGTTTGAGATATTTTCTGGTCGCCGCCGAGGAGATGAATTTCCGCAAAGCGGCCGAGCGGCTCTACATCACGCAGCAGTCGCTCAGCTCCAGCATCCAGAAATTGGAACGCCAGTACGGCGCCGCGTTCTTCGAGCGCAAACCGCGGCTGATCCTGACACCGGCGGGGCGCAGCATGGTCGAGTATGTGCGCAAAGTCCTGCACACTGAGCAGCAGCTTGTCGCTGCCCTGGCGGACACTTCGCGCACCAGCACGGGGTCGCTGCGCGTCGGCGTGACGGGCACGCGCGGTGCCGTGTTCATGCCGCGCATCTGGGACGTGTACCACAGGCAATTCCCCAACATCGTCGTCACCACCGTGGAAGCTTCAACCGCGGAACTGGACGAGCTGCTTCGGGATGGAAAGATCGATCTCTATATCGGCGTCAACGTGCCGCGGCACAACAACATGCAGGTGCTGACCTTCATGCGGGACCGCATCTACTGCGCTTTCAGCCGCCGCTTCCTGGCGAAATCACCGCCGGCGTGGCGCGAAGCGCTGCTCGATCCGCACGGCTTCGATCTGACGAAGATCGACAGCATGCCGCTAATCACGTTCACTCACAGTAACGGACTGCGCTACACGCTGGAACGCTTTTTCGAGAAGCAGGACATCCATCCCAACATCATTTTCGAGACGAGCCGGCACGATCTGGCGCTGAACCTGTGCCGTCAGGAACACGGCATCGGCCTCGTCTACGAAATGATCCTCTACGACGCCTTGAGACGCCCCGACATCGCCAACGAACTTTACGCCGTGCCTGTCCGGGCCGAACTGCCGCAGAAGAACACCGAGCTGACCTACCGCATGGAGAGCTTCCATCCCCGCTATCTGCAAGGCTTTATCCAAGTCGCTCAGGCCGTTTTCGAACAGTACTCAAAGACCATCGGCGCCGTGATTCGCCGCGCGCAAAAATAACCGGTCCATAAAAAAGCGAGTCTGTCTCGCCCCCTCGCGGTGGCAGAGACAGACTCGCTTTTTAGGGAGAAGCCCCTTGGGTGCTCTCTAACTCGCTGATACTTGCGGGGCTTCATGTCAATGAAACAAATGGAGCGATCGAGAGTCTGCGCCCGAAAACGAAATCACGACCGGAGCGGGACTTTTTCCAGGCGCGAAAGCGACACCAGTGCAATGGCGGCGAAAATGCAGACGCAACCGACAATCTCCGGCGCCGTGGGCGCCACGTTCGTTGCCAGCGCGGTCAGCGCGGTGCCGGAAAGGATCTCCAGCGAAGCCATCAGGCTTGAGACGGAAGCGGGAACGTATTCCAGCGACTTGTAGTAAAGCGAGTAGCCCAGCAAGCACCCCGTCAGCGTGGGCACCAACACCAGCGCGGCGATGTAGGGCGTGATACGGGCGAACTCGCCCCATTGACCGGTCAGCGTGATATAAAGACCGATCCAGAACATGCCGCCCAGGTGCGTGTAGTAGAAAAAGCCCCAGCGCCCGATGCCGCCCCTTGTGACCGTAGCGCGCACCAGCAACGTTTGGCCGGCCAAACCGACGACGGCCACGGCTCCCCAGAGGAGACCGCGCACGTCGATCTGCGTGTTCAGCGTCCACTCAGGCGTCAGCACGGAACAGGTTACGCCCGCCGTAACGAGGCACGCTCCCGCGAAATCCAGGCGGCTTGGCTGTTCGCCCGTGATCAGCGGCGAACACAGGGCCGTGAGGATCGGATAGGTGTAGTGCAGCACCAGCGCCGTCGGCGCGCTGAGATAGACGACGGAAAGCATGAAGCCGAGATACAGCCCGGAAGGACCGAGCAGCGAAAAGAGAAAGATCCGCGCGAAATCACGGCGCGAAGCTTTCAGCTACTCCGGATGGCGGAGGCGCAGCCACGGTCCAAGCGCAGCGACGACGACCACCATGCGGGCGAAAACGGCCGTGGAGACCGCCACGCCCGCGCCGCCGATCAGTTTCGTGGCCAGCGTGGTCAGCCCCCAGCACAAACCGGTCGTGCCGGCCAGCAGAATGCCTTTCAACGTACGACTCATGGCAGAGGAAAAATCTCCTTTTCAAAGCGTCGCCGCGAAGAGCGCTTCACCCCCAACGGACGCGTTCGGACGCGGCTCAGCTTTTTTTGACGACAACGGCTTTGGGATTGTCGGGATTGGGATAGCCCTTGGTCTTGCCCGTCAGCGACGTGATCTCGATCGCCAACACGTTGACCACTTTTTCCAGTTTGGCGTCGGCGACGGAATAGTTCTCCCTGACGTCGTCGTAATGGGCGTGGAGCAGGTCGATGGCGCGGCGCTTTTCGGCCAGATCGGTGACGACGCGCACCTTGCCCTCGCCCATGACGCTGCGGTAAATGCCCCATTTATAGCCGGCCTTGACGGGGCTTGGAACCATCTCGTAAGCAGCGACGACGTGAAAAGCCACGTCGGGGTGCGCCCGCATCGTTTCCGCCTTGCGCCCCTGCATGGCGCCGTGGATGTAAAGGCAGCCGTCCCCCAGGCCGTAGTGGACCGGCACGGAGTAGGGCTTCCCTTGCGGATCGATCAGCGCCAGATGAAGGATCTCGGCTTCTTCGAGGACCTTGCGGATCCATGCCTCCGACGTCACTTCGCGGTCTTTTCTTCTCATAAAAATCCCCCCAGACAAATCAATTGACGAAACGGCGCCGGCGGCGACAGGCTGTCCCGCAGCCGGCCGACGAGACGAAATCGAAACGCAGCGCTACTTGATGAACTTGGCCTTATAGGCGAACTTGGAGATGACCATGTTGCCGAACACGGCGATGAGGATATAACCCCAGCTGGGCAGCGGGACGAACTTGCGCACCAGCAGCACCAGCGGCAGCGCGTACAGGGCGATACGGGGCTTCTTGACCACGAACTGCATCAGCACGGCGCCGAACAGCGCCGGCAGAATCAGATTGGAGATCGCGTTTTTGGCGGTCTGAGGCAGAACGCCCAGGATTTGGTAGCCGAAGACGACGAAGATCGTCAGGATCGTGATGTTGGTGACGATCGAACCGGCGATGCCCATCGTGGAGATGATCTCGCCCTTGTCGGAACCGGCCTCGTTGTTGGTAACGTCAAGCGCGGTAGCGGCGGCGGGGACGCGCATCTGTCCCATGGAGCCGGCGAGGATCCCCATGTAGGAGCCGGCCGTGCCAAGCACGGTGTAGTAAGTGATCGGTTCGATGACGTAAAACGCGCCATAGGCCGCGGCGATCTGTCCCCAGCCGACCAGCAAGTCGCCGACGCTCGGCGCGGCGCCATAGAACAGCGAGAGGATGAGATTGGGCAGGAAGCTGCAGCAGATTGCCAGGAGCATGGTGACGCGGCCGACGCGAACGACCGATTTGTTCCATTCTGTTCTGAAATCCATGGGAACGGCCTCCTCACATGAAGAAGTAACCGCCGATCAGGCCGGCGATGATGGCGAAGCCCAGCGAATAATCTTTGAGCCAGGGATGTTTCTTGCCAAGCTGAATCAGTACGAACATGGAAGCAGCGCCGACGATCGCGGCAATGGTGCGGCCGCTGAACTTGACCAGATAGGGGCTGGTCATGTGGCTATAAAGACCGATGCTCGCCGTAGCGGTGAGAATGGCGCGCCATGCCTTGTCAGTACCGCCGATCCTGTCGCTGACTTTGTCCATCCTGTGGGTGAACAGCCACACCATCAGTAGCCAGCCGCAGCCGTTCACGCTCATCGTAAACCAGGAAACGGCCATCTGATCCAGACCGTAGCCGGCGCCACCCAGTTCCACGCCGCAGGCCGCGGCGCCGGTGCGGGCGGCGGTCAGTTCTGTGGCGGCCGAGCCGATCATGGACAGACGAATCCAGGAGATGGGGCCGCCGACGACCGAAATCATGGCCAGAATGACGATGACCTGAGCGATGGCGGGGCCCGTGGCGGAGATCATGCCGCTCTTGAAAGCGCGATTGCAGGTGCTCCTGTCGAGGCCGACGCTGCCGGCGAACTTGTAGCCCAGCTTTACGTAGCGGAGCGCCAGCAACACGACGATGCCGACGCTGAGGGCGGCGCATCCCCAGAAAGGCGCCGCGTTGCCGATCTTCAACAGTTCTTCCATAAAAGAGCTCCTCCTTGGACGGATGACGAAAATTTTGAGAGCGCAGAGCGAATCGAACAGTTCCGGAACGTTTTTGCGAAAAAACTAGAATTCGGGCGGGAATTTGTCGACGAAACCGGTGACCGCTTCGTAGGCCGAGGCGAACTGCAGCGCCTCGAACTCTCGATGAGGCGCGGCGACCAGCTGCAGGCCGATGGAAAGGCGATTTGCGCCGCCGAATCCGGCCGGCACCGTACAGACCGCGTTGCCGCCCATGGTCCACGGCGTGACGATCTCCATCCAATTGTGATAGGTACGCATCGGCGTGCCGTCGATCGCTTCGGGCCAGTGAACGCTCTTGTCGAAGGGGAAGCAGCAGGCGGTGGGCGAGACGATGTAGTCGTAGTCGTCGTAAACCCTGAGCATGGAGTGATAGAACTCGGTGCGCTTCTCGAAGGCGCGGTACACCTCCTGGGCGCTCATGGTCAGCGAACCCTCGTACTCCCAGCGGCTCTCCGGCTTCATCAGGTTCTGGCGGCACTTGTCGTACCACGGCTTCAGCGAGGACGCGCAGTAATGGCGGATGGGCAGCCAGATGGTTTCCCAGAACTCGTTCATATTGTAAAAGGGCTCGATGTCCTCGACCACCGCGCCGAAGTCCTTCATGCGCTCGACGGCCGCGCGGCAGGTTTCCATGACGCCGGGCTCGGTGGGCAGCGCGCCGCCCCAGTCGCCGATCCAGCCCACGCGGACGCCTTTCTGGTCCTTTTTCAGCGCCTCGCGCACGTTCGCCGGCGTCAGCGCTTTTACGCGCGGATCCGCCTCGCGGCTCAGCGGGAACTTGGCGTCGTAACCGGCCATGGTGGCGAACAGCAGGGCCACGTCGGCCACAGTTCGCCCCATCGGACCGTTCGTGCTCATGGAGTTGGTGAACAGTTCGGTGCCGCCGGAAGGGACAGCGCCGATGGATGGGCGCAGGCTGACGATGTTGCACCAGCCGGCCGGGTTGCGCAGCGAGCCCATGAAGTCGCTGCCGTCCGCCACGGCCTGCATTCTCAGGGCGACGGCGCAGGCCGCGCCGCCTGACGAGCCGCCGCTGGTGCGATTCTCGTCGTAGGGATTGCCGGTGGCGCCGAACACTTCGTTGTAGGACTGGGAACCGTAGCCGAACTCGGGCGTGTTGGTCTTGCCAATGATGATGGCGCCGTCGCGCTTCATCGCGGTGACGATGGCGCCGTCGGCGTCGGGGATCCAGTCCTTGAGAAGCAGCGAACCCTTGGTGGTACGGATGCCCTTGGTTGGAACCAGATCCTTCACGGCCTGCGGGAAGCCGTGCATCCAGCCGTTGTCCCTGCCGGATGCCAGCTCGGCGTCTTTTTTCCCGGCCTCTTCCAGCAGCGCCTCGCCGTCGACGCGAGTGACGATGGCGTTGACGCGGGGATTGGTCTTGTCGATGTGATCGAGATAGGAGGCCATCACCTCGCGGCAGGAAACTTTCCCGGCGTGGATGGCCTTGGACAGTTCTACAGCCGTCATTTCGACTACAGCATTGCTCACGAGAATTACCCCTTTCTGGTATGCCTGGACAAACGCGCTGATTGTCGTCCTGCGGATCTCGCCGCGAACGATCGACTCGGGACGGGAATATCGCCCCTTGACAGAATTTTCACACGCCGTCGGCGGAAAGGCAAGAGAAATTTCTTGCTTGCGCTCACGAAAAACGTCCGGCGGTTACTGGCTCGCCGGACGTCGCGTTCTTATAGGAGCTTCGCGTCTCCCAAACTCTGTGGCAGGGGGGATTTCTTTCGGGGCGTAAGAAGCGCTCTTAAAGACTCTCATCGGCGCCGAGGCGGCGCAGAAAGCTGATCCGCGGTCGCTTCGTGGCGGGATCGGGGGCGACGCCTGCTTCCACCCGGTAAACGGCGCGGATCAGTTCGGGCGTGAGCACCGCGGCTGGAGCGCCGCTGGCGAAGACGTGCCCGTCTTTCATCACGTAAACGCGGTCGCAGTACTGCGCCGCCAGGTTCAGATCGTGCATGACGACGAGCGATGTGACGCCGAGGCTGCGCAGCAGGTCCATGATCTCGAGCTGGTAATAGATGTCGAGGTGATTGGTGGGCTCGTCGAGGATCAAAAAATCCGCTTCCTGCGCGATAGCCCTGGCGATCAGCGCACGCTGCTTTTCGCCGCCGGAGAGCGAAGCGAAGGAGCGCCCGGCGCGATCCAGCATCCCCACGTACTCCAAAGCACGGTCCACCAGCGCGAAATCGTGCGCGTCGTCGCGCTGCAAGGCCTTTTTGTGCGGATAACGCCCCATCGCCGCGATCTCGCGCACGGTGAAGTCGAACTGCCCCGGCATCTCCTGAGGCACCGCCGCGGCGCGGCGCGCAAATTCCCGCGCGCGTAGCTTCCATACTTCTTCGCCGTCCAGCAGGATCGAACCGAAACGCGGCTTGTTGACGCGGTACGCGCAGCGCAGCAGGCTGGACTTGCCGCTGCCGTTGGGGCCGATGACGCCGACGAACTCGCCGCGTTCCACGTTCAGGTCCACGCCGCGCACGATGTCCCCGGCTCCAACTCCCCAGCGCAGCGACGTGACCGCCAGCTTCATCGCGGACCTCGCCCGCCGCTTTTGAGCAGCCAGATGAAAAACGGCGCGCCGATGAAACCAGTGACGATGCCCAGGGGAAGTTCCCGCGGAGCCAGGGCCGTGCGCGCGAACACGTCCGTCCAGATCAAAAAGCTCGCTCCCGCCAGCGCGCCCACCGGCAGGAGGCGGCGATGGTCGGAACCGACCAGCAGCCGCACGGCGTGCGGGACGATCAATCCGACGAAACCGATCGAACCGCTGACCGCCACGATCACCCCGGTCAATACCGAAGTGGCGGTGAACAAAAGGCGGCGGAATTTCGCCACATCCACGCCGAGCGCCGCCGCGTTCTCATCGCCCAGCAGCAAGGCGTTGAGCGGGCGCGACTGGGCGATGAACAGCACGAGACAGGCGACCAGCGCGACAAAGGGCAGCGGCAGGCGATCCCATCTTGCGCCGCCGAGCCCGCCGAGCATCCAGAACATCGCCGATTCGGCGCCGTTGCGCTGTTCCAGATAGACCATGAAATTCGTCACGGCCATAAACACGTACGAAACGGCGAGTCCCGACAGGACCATGCGCACCGGGGTCAGGCCGCTGCCCTGGCGCGCGATGGCAAAAACCAGCACGAAAGCCAAAGCCGCGCCGGCAAAGGCCAGCGCGGAAACTCCCGACATGCCGGTCAGCGCGGCGCCGAAGACCCGCGTCATGAAAAGCATGGCGAACACCGCCCCCGCGCATGCACCCGAAGAAATCCCCAACAGGTAAGGATCGGCCAGCGAATTGCGGACCAGTGACTGGATCACCGCCCCCGCGGTGGCAAGCCCCGCGCCGACGACAGCGCCGAGCAGCACGCGCGGGAAACGGATCATCCAGACAATGCCCACTTCGTTGCGCGGCCATTCTGCGCCGATCCAGCTCCATTCCGGAAATATCTGATGGAGGATGATTCCCCACACATGCCGGAACGGCAGCGGGGCCGTCCCCATCGACACTCCCAGCGTTACGCTGAAAAACAGCAGGACCGTCAGGGCGATCAGCAGCGGTGCCAGATTCCGTTTGGCAAAGAACCGGCCCACTTAAAACTTCCCGGGATACAGCCCGCGGGCGATCAGTTCCAGTCCGCGAACGGCTCGCGGCCCCGGATAGACTTCGTCCACCGACATGTAGATCAGCTTTTTGTCGCGGATGGCTTTGACGCCCTGCAGCGCTGGATTGTCGAGCAGCATGGCCTTGCTTTCGTTTTCCGGCGTGGCGCGGTATTCGAGGATCAGGATGACGTCGGGGTCGCGAGCCACGACTTCTTCCCACGTCACTTTGATCCAGCTGCTTTCGACGTCGTCGAAGATATTGCCGGCATGGGCGAGGCGAAGCAGAGCGCTGGGCATGGCCTGACCGCCGCAGGCGCGCGGTGCGTCTTCGTTCGGCGTGCCGAAGCTGCGGAAGATGAACACGCATGGCGTCGCCTTCACGCCGGCAAGCTTTTCCCGTATGGCCGATACTCTCGCCTTCATGCCGGCGATCACGGCCTCGGCTTTGTCTTGCACGTTGAAGATCACGCCCAGGTTGCGCAGGTCGTTGTAAGTGTCCTCCAACGTCACAGGCGGCTTGTTCATCACGCGGATCAGCGATTCGGTGATGGCGTAGCTTTTGACGCCATGCTTTTCCAGCTCTTCGGGCGTGACGGCGTTGCCGGCCGTGCTGCCGGGGATGTCGAGGCCATAGTTGTAGCCAGACAGGAAGAAATCGGGATCGGTGCCGAGCAGCGTTTCCAGCGTGATGTAGCCTTCCTGGGCCACGGGGATCTTCGCCAGTTTTTCGCGGTATTCGGGCGAGACCTGGTGTTTCGAGCCGGGGAATCCCGCATAGCCCACGAGTTTGTCTTCGAGGCCGAGCGCGAACATCAGCTCGATGATGTTGCTGTCGCCGTTGGTGACGACGCGCTCGGGAGCTTTTTCGAAGACGATTTTGCGGTTGCCGTTATCGACCGTTGCGGGGTAGACCGTTTCCGCCGCGCCCACGGCCGCGGCGGAAAGCGTGGCGCTCAGCAGCGCCGCAAGAACGGCGCAAAGCGATTTTCTCATCGTAAGACCTCCGATTCAGTTAAGACGATTAATACTATTTCTTAATCAAAAAGACGAACACAAGGGCGCTGCGAGGGAGATTCACAAAGCGAACTGCGCAGACTGCATAGCAGTCGAGATAGTTCTGAGCGACTGAACTCCCTCGCTGCGCCCAGAAAACTATGTCAACACTTTCTATCAAGAATTAGTATAAACAACGCGATCCCGAAAGGCCGCGGCCCTCTTGGAAAAAAGCCCCGTTCCGCGGCTCGCTCCGCGCGAACAGGGCCTACATTTTTTGACGCATGACGAACGCCGCCCGTCTTTCTGCATCGTGGGATGTCCCCCAGACGCGGCGGCACGTCTTCCGAAAAAACGCTTTCGTTTACTTGAACAGTTCGGGATAGAAAGCTTTGGCGATCAGTTCCAGTCCGCGGATAGCGCGGGGGCCGGGGTAGGCGTCTTCGATGCGGATAATGTAAACGCGCCCGTCCTTCACGGCGTTCACGCCCTGCAGCGCGGGATTTTCGAGCAGCAGCTTCTTGCGCTCCTCGCCGTTCGTCGTGCCGGCTTCGAGCAGCAGGATCACGTCGGGATTGCGCGCGACGACCTCTTCCCATGTCACCTTGATCCAGCTGCTGTCGACGTCGGCAAAGATGTTGCGCGCTTCCACCATCGCCACCAGGGCGCTGGGCATGGCCTGCGCGCCGTTGGAGCGGGGCGGCTGATCGGGAGCGCCCCATGTGGGGTGGATGAACACGTTCAGAGGCTTGGCCGTATCGATCTGCGCCAGTTTGGCCTCCACTGCTGCGGCGCGCGATTTCATGCCGTCGATGACTTGCTGCGCCTTGTCTTGGACGTCGAAAATCACGCCCAGATTGGCGAGATCGGCGTAAGTGTCTTCGAGGCTGACGACGTTTTTTTTCATCACGTGGATCAGCGACTCGGTGATGGCGTAGCTCTTGACGCCGTGCTTTTCCAGCTCTTCGGGCGTGATCGCGCCGCCGGCCGTGCTGCCGGGGATGTCGAGCCCGTAATTGTAGCCCGACAGGAAGAAGTCGGGATTGGCGCCGAGCAGAGCCTCCAGCGTGATGTAGCCGGGCGCGGCGATGGGGATCGCCTTGAGCTTCTCCCGGTATTCCGGCGAGACCTGCCCGCCGTACTCGGGGAAACCCGCGTAGCCGGCCATGCGGCCTTCGAGCCCCAGCGCGAACATCAGTTCGATGATGTTGCTGTCGCCGTTGGTGACGACGCGCTCGGGCGCCTTCTCGAAGACGATCCGGCGATTGCCGTTGTCGACGGTTACGGGATAAACGGTTTCCGCCGCGAAGGATGCCGCGGCCATGGCCAGTGAAGCGGCTGCCACAAGAAAACTGCGAAGAACCTTTTTCATGCTGTGAACCTCCTGCGCAAAAAACGTGACCCGGCCCCCGCCGGCTCGCCTCTATAGAAAACGCGGGCATAAAAAAAGACACGGTCCGCGGCCGTGCCTTTAGAGACAGTGATGTCTGCTGCCCTGAAAAGATTTCGCCCGCGCAAAAGCCTTCCTTCGCGTCGCCCGGCGCGTATCCTGACTCCCCTTCTTCCTGCGCGGACTCTTCCCAAAGGGCACAAGACCTTCAGTGAGCGTAATACCGCTTCGTCAGGGGTTACAGTGGCGGGGCCGCGCAGGACTTTCACCTGCTTCCGACGCCCGGCGACGTTCCATTTTCACATATTTTAAGCGCCTTCGGGCGCCCTTGTCAAATCTTGAGACAGGACGGAACTGAAGCGGAGCCCGCGCAGACAGCGCGGCGCTTTTGTGCTATGCTTGGCTCACCCAATGGAATCATTCCAAAGAGGAGGTTGCTCGTTATGAAGCGTACTCTTGCAAAGATTTTCCCGGCGCTTTTCGCCGCCGCGGCGTTGGCTGCGCCCGCCATGGCCGCCGATCTGCGCGAGCTGCTCGCCGCGTCGCGGACGGCGCAGAAGACCGGCGAGATCATCCTCGTCGTCGACCGTGCGCTCTCTCTGTGGAAGAAAAGCGACGCCGGCGCCTGGGAAAAGACGCTGGAAGCGCCGTGCGGCTACGGCAAGCTGGGACTGACGGAAAACAAGCGCGAAGGCGACAAGAAGACGCCCGTCGGCGCCTTCCCGATCCTGCACGCCTTCGGCAACAAGCCCAACCCCGGCACAGCCATGAAATGGCGCCCGGTGACTCCCAACTCCTACTGGGCCGACGACGTGAACCAGCCGAAAATCTACAACACCTGGGTGGAGAGCGCGAAAAAAATCCACGGCGAACACCTGGCCGACTACTATCAGTACGATTACGCCATGGCCGTCGGCTACAACGCCGACCCCGCCGTGCCGGGACGAGGGTCGGCCATCTTCGTCCACGTCAAATCCCGCCGCCACTGGACCACCGCCGGCTGCCTCTCGCTCGAACGCCGGGACATGATCGAGCTGCTGCGCCAGTGCCACGACGGTGCCTGGATCGTCATCGTCCCGAAAGCGGAGCGTCTCGCCCGTTTTTAGACGGAGCCATACCAAATACAAAAGCCATTTCTTTCATCATTCGCCGCGGCGATAAAAAACTGCCCCGCCTTTTTCGGCAAGCGAGAAAGGCGGGGCAGTTTTTATCGCCGCGAATCAATCCTGAGGCCTGTTCAGCGCGCGGTCGAGGTTGCGCACGAAATCCTGCGTGTTGGTGACCATGCTGACAGCCGTGACGGTGCCGCGGTCGGACAGCTTGTTGACGGCGAATTCCTGCACGTCGACGGTATACATGTAGACGGGACGGACGACGCCGTCGAACTCGTTGTACGAGGGGGTCATGTTGCCGGTGGCGATAGTGTAAAGGATCGCCGACATCATGATCATGGTCGAGGTCTTGCGGGCGTGGACGCGCATGGCGTTCTGAGCGGCGTAGACGTTGTTGCAGGCGCCGGGCAGGGCCAGGCGGTCGCGGATGGTGCCGGCCATGACCAGAGCTGTGCCGCACTCGACGCAGGCCTTGACGAAGCCGTCTTTGACCTTGCCGGAGGCGACGAGCGCTTCCAACGAACCGTAGGAGTTGGCGAGGTTGATGGTGTCGTAGAGGTTGTAGGTGCTGTTCTGCTCGTGTTCGAAGATTTTCTGTCCCCACGACGTGTCAAAGACGCCGCGCTCGAGATCGAAAGCGGCGGTTTCGGAACCGCAGAAGATCGCCTGCACGTAGCCGTTGCGGATCAGGCGCTCGAGCGCCAGGCGCGAATTCTGGTCGAGGGCCAGCGCCGTGCCGACGACGAGCGTCACGTAGCCGCGGTGTTCGCGCTCGTGCCGCAGCACTTCGTAGAGCGTGTCGTAGTCGAGCGAGTAGGCGGTCTCGCGCGAACGGCCTTCGCGGAAAGCGAAGGTGTCGGAGGTCGCGGTTTCGGCGAGGAAGCCCTGCGTCCACACGTAGATGCCCTCGCTGGCGTCTTCGGTACGACCGATCACGACTTTGTCGCCTTTTTTCAAGTTGCGGAACTCGACGATCTCGACGCGCTCCCGGCCGGGCGTGTCGCGGGCCACGCAGACGGTGTCCATGCGGCTCTGCGTCGCCAGCACCCACGTGCCGTTGATCTTGAAGTACTCGGGGTAGACCGACAGGGCGTGGTAATGACGGGGGCTGATCCCGTCGCGCTCGACGGTTTCGAGACGGCAGTTGGGCGCGTTCTTGAGGAACTCCTGCTCGAAATCGGGGTGGCGATATTTCGGCATTTCGAAATTCATTTGCCCGCCTCCTCGCGCTGCGCGTTTTTGACGACGACGAATTCCTCGGCGGGGACTTCCATCGCCTCCACCTGCTCCCGGGCGACGGCGCCGATCAGCGCGCGTTCGCAGTTGACGACGAAGTCCTGGACGTTGGTGTTCATCGGCACGACGGCGATGCGCTCGCGGGCCGCGACCACCTTGTTGGTGACGTTTTCGGTGATGTCGATAGAGTACATGTAGACCGGCGTGATGGCGCCGTCTTTTCGCACGTGATAGCTCGACGCCATGTTGGCGACGGAAAGGCTGTGCAGCATCGTGGCGATGCCGATGATCAGCGTGGCCTTGTCGAGGTGCTTTTTCATCTCCGTCAGCGCCTTGTCGGTGTCGCCGATCACTTCGGGCAGCGGGCCGTCGTCGCGGATCGAGCCGGCGAGGACCAAGGGCACGTTCATCGAGACGAGAGTCTTGATAATGCCGTCTTTGACGTGGCCTTCGTCGATGAATTTTTTCGTGGAGCCGGCCGCGCGCACTTCGTTGAGCAGGTCGAGGTGGTTGTAGTGTCCCATCGGCTGGTTTTCCTGCGTGTAGATGTTCTGTCCCAGCGCGGTGCCGAGGAAACCGCCCTCGAGGTCATGCGTAGCCATGGCGTTGCCGCCCATCATGCAGCTGATGTAGCCATTCTCGGCCAGGTGGTTGAGGGCGACGCGCGTGTCGTAGTCGAAGACGACGCTGGGGCCGAGCACCCAGACGATGTAGCCGCCGTTGTCGCGCTCGTACTCGAGCTGCGCGAACAGCTGTTCGTAATCGGTCGTGTAGGCGGTCTCCACGGCGCGGCCGGGCGCGGCGTAAACGCTTTCGGGGAAGCCTTCCTTGTACACGAGGACGCCCTCGGAGCCGTCGGTCGCGCGCCCCAGAACGACCTCGTCCCCCACTTCGAGGTCGCGGATCTCCGTGACGGCGATTTTCCCCTCTTTGAGCACGGCCACGCAGTTCAGCGAATTGTGCTCGGGAAGCTGCCACGTTCCGTTGCAGCGATAAAAGGTTGGCAGATGGGTGGTCAGATAAAAGCCGCGCGGCGCCACGCCTTTCTTCTCGACTTTCGCGCATTTCACTTCGCCCGCTCCCCGAAACTTCGCGTCATTGAAGTCGGGGCACGCAAAGACAGGCATTTCAAACTTCATGATTGCTCCTCTCTGGACAAACGAAACAGGTGGCCGATGTCCACCGTGTCTTTCTGTTCCGTCACTCGTTCTCGAAACTCGCTGGCCGTAACTTTCAGCCATTTCAGAAAATTACGGTTGAAACTCCGCAGTGAATTGTAGCCGACCTGAAACGCGATATCCGTCACCGACTGATCGGTGCGAAGCAGCAGGTTCGCCGCCTCGTGGATGCGCAGGTAATTCAGGAAATTCGTAAAGTTCATCTCGACGATGTAGCCCAGGGACTCGTTGACCATCCTGGGAGAGGCATTGAACCGCTCCGCCACGTCCAAAACGGTAAGATCGCTCGCAAAATTCCGATATATGTATTCGATGATCTTGCCGGCTTTCGGCGCGGGCAAAACCATGGAGACGCCGGGATTGTTCCGGTAGCAGCGGCGGAACTGCTGCGCTCCGATCCCCTGTTGGTCGGAAAAGACGCGGGACAGATGCGATATGTCGGAGTAATCGAGGATGTCGGCGATCTCCGCCAGGGAAATATTCGTGTGCAGCAGCAGAAACATGACCTTCGACAGCTTCATTTCCTGAAGCAGCTCGTAAAAACCGAGCCCGGTCACCTTGAAGATGTAGCGGGAAAGCGACGCTTCGCTGACAAAATAGATCCGGCTCAAGTCCTGAAGCGTCAGCTTGCGGTGCAGATTCAGGTACATGTACTGAAAAATGTGGGGGGAACAGCTTTCTTCCTCTTTTTCAAGACGGGCCTGTCCGTCGGAACGTTCTTCCTGGTCCTGCGCCAAGCGCAGGTAGAGGACGACCAGTTCCACCAGCTTCGCCGTCAGGTACAGGTCGGACCACGACTGGCGGACGGCGGACGTTGCGATGGAAACCGGTTCGATCTCGCGGCGGATCTCGTCGAAGAGGGCCCTGACGCGCGAGCGCTCCCGCTCCGGGACGCGCACGCCGCCGTAGCGGTACAGAAGCGTGACCATGTCGAATTTCTCGTTTTCGATGTTGAACTGGTTTTTGACGATGAAATTCAGAAACTCGAACGGATAGATAAGCAGGTAATAGCACAGCGGTTCCTTCACTTCGACGATTTCGGAAATTTCCCATGGCAGCAGGGCGATAACCGCTCCCGGCTCCATCGTATAGTTTTTGTCGTAGATCCTGATCGTGCCTTTTCCCGAAAGGACGTAGAGGAAGCGGCTGTTTTTGTGCAGCAGCGGCTTCGTCGGCGCGCTGTCCGACTGCACTTCGAAATAGGTCGCGACGCCCTCTCGGGACGCCGTGCGGTAAAACTCCTGAATCTCCACGCGCTTCCTCTGTCCGGGATTTTTCCGGGAAGTCATCTGTCCTCCCCCTTTTGCCGGCGCCTCCGGCGTCCCGAAGGCCCGCGGCGCTACGCCTGGATCCAGGTGCCGGTCGAGCCTTCCAGACCTTCCTTCGCCTTCTCCAGCGACGTGATCAGCGCCTTGCGGCCCGGTTTCGACTCGGCGAACTTGATGGCCGCTCTGATCTTCGGCAACATGGAACCTTCGGCGAACTCTTTGTCTTCGATATACTTCTTGGCTTCGGCCACCGTCAGCTTATCGAGCCACTGCTGATCCGGCGTGCCAAAGCGGATCGCCACTTTTTCCACGGCGGTGAGGATGACGACCACGTCGGCGTCGACAGTCTCGGCCAGTTTCACCGACGTGAAGTCCTTGTCGATCACCGCGTCGACGCCCGTCAGCACGCCGTCTTTCTCCACGACGGGCACTCCGCCGCCGCCGCCGGCGATGACGGTCACGCCCTGGTCGAGCAGCTTGCGGACGGCCTCTTCCTCGACGATGCGGACAGGCGCCGGAGAGGCGACGACCTGACGGTAGCCGCGGCCGGCGTCTTCGGCCACGGCCACGCCCGCAGCTGCCAGTTTGTCGGCGTCTTCCTTGCTCATGAAGGTGCCGATCGGCTTGGTCGGGCGCTGGAAGGACGGGTCGCAAGCGTCGACCTGGACCTGCGTCACGAGAGTGGCGACGCTGTCGTTCATCTTTCTGACGCGGAACTCGTTGCAGATGGCGTTCTGCAGATGATAGCCGATGTATCCCTCGCTCATGGCGCCGCACTCGGGGAACGGCACGAACGGCAGCTTCTCGCCCGATTTGGCGGCGATATCCATCGACTTCTTGATCATGCCGACCTGCGGGCCGTTGCCGTGGCACACGAGCACCTGCACGCCGGACTGCACGAAATCGACGATGGAACGCGCGGAGTGCTTGACGCGTTCCTTCTGCTCCTCAGGCGTGTTTCCAAGGGCGTTGCCGCCCAGCGCAATGACTACTTTTTTCATTATAATCTCCTATCCTCTTAAATGGAAACCCTTTTTCAGGAAACGACATCCGCGCCGCCGGTCCTTATGACGACGCGCGCGCCGGGACGCAACCGGCCGAGTAGTTTTTTCGCAGCCAGATCGGCGAGGACGGTCCGCTCCATATACCCGGCAACAGGATGAGCGCCGCTCTCGGCGCGGTCGAAACCGGCCGTGACGGCGTCGAGCGTCGCTTCGTCCCACGACAGTTCGATCTGCTCTTCCTCAAGCTCTCTTTGCAGTTCCCGCAGGCGGAGTGTCAGCAGTTCCCGGCGCTCCCGCAGCGAAAAGTCCTCGAAGTAATAGACGCCGTCGAGTCCGTCCCGCAGCAGTTCGCGCACCGGCGGATCGCGGTCCGTGCTGGTGACGGTGAAAAAGAGCAGGGCGTTACGGAAGTCGACGGTCCGCCCCCTGTTGTCGGCGATCTCGCCGTCGGCGGCGAGGCGCGCGATCAAACTCAGCACTTCCGCGCCGGCATGATCGACCGATTCGAAGACGATCACGCTGTGAGGGCGCAGGCGCACCGCTTCCGTCAGAGCGCCGGCCGCGTCGTGTCCGACATAGCCGGGCGGCGCGCCGATCAGTTTATTGACAGAAGCTTTGTCGGTGAACTCGCGCATGTTGAAGGACAACGGCGAACGTTCGTCTTCGTAATAATGCTTCGCGAACAGTTCCGCCAGATAGCTCTTGCCGGTGCCGGAGGGACCGACCAGCAGGAAGCTGCCCACCGGGCGGCGGCGCTTCATAAGGCCGCTGCGTGCCCGCAGGATGCTCTGCCGAACGGCGGAAACCGCGTCGCGATGGCCGACGAACTCGGCAAGCAGGCTCTTTCCGGCCTGCTCCAGCTTTTCGCTTTCGCTGCGGCCGATGCTCGACAGCGGGATGCCGGCGCGGACGGCAACGATGCGCTTGATCTCCTCTTCCGTCACTTCCCGCGAAACGGGGTAGTGCGGTCCGATCCGTTCGATCTCCGCGATCTTGGCGTCGAAAGCCTGCCGTTCCGCGACGAAGCGTTTCACGTCGTCGACGCGGTGAGCTTCCTGGGCGTCTTCCAGGCTGCGGCGCACTTCGTCGCGAAGCTCCTTGAGGCGCGACAGCTCGTCGAGACGCTCCACTTCCTTCTGCCAGGCGGCGAAACGCTCTTCGTAACGGGCGCGTTCGTCCGCAAGCTGTTTTTCCAGCGTCTGCCGCCGCCGCTGCGCCGCGGGATCCGCCTCGTCCAGCAGCAGGATGTGTTCCATCTCCCACTGGATGATGCGGCGGTTCCACTCGTCTAGCTCCTGCGGCATGGAGTCCATGCTCATGCGCACCATCGCGCCGGCCTCGTCGATCAGGTCGATGGCCTTGTCCGGCAGGTAACGGTCGGTGATGTAACGCTTCGAAAGCTGAATCGCGGCAATGAGCGCGCCGTCGGCGATACGGACGCGGTGGTGCGTTTCGTATTTCGAGACGACGCCGCGCAGCATGGACAGCGCCGCCTCTTCGGAAGGTTCCTCGATGAGGATCTTCTGGAAGCGCCGTTCCAGCGCCCGGTCCGGCTCGATGTAGCGCCGGTATTCCTCGACCGTCGTGGCGCCGATCATGAGGATCTCGCCGCGGGCCAGAAAGGGCTTGAGGATGTTGGACGTGTCCATCGAGCCGGAACCGCTGCCCGCGCCGATGATGGTGTGCAGCTCGTCGACGAAGAGGATGATGCGGCCTTTGGAGGCTTTGATGATTTCGAGGATCTCCTTGAGACGCTCCTCGAAGTCGCCGCGGTACTTCGTGCCCGCTACCAACGCCGCCATGTCCAGCGAAAAGACCATGCGGCCGCGCAGCAGCGCCGGCGCGTCCTGTTTGGCGATGCGCTGGGCGATGCCCTCGGCGACGGCGGTCTTGCCAACGCCGGCTTCGCCGATCAGGACGGGATTGTTCTTGAGACGGCGCGAGAGGACGCGGAAACACTCGTTGATCTCCTCGTCGCGTCCCAGCACCGGGTCCATCAGGCCTTCGCGGGCTTCTTTCAGAAAGTTGCGACCGAAGCGGTTCAGCTGCTCCATCTGCTCGGGGCTGATGCCAAGCTCGTCGGACGCGGTCAGACGGGCCGCCAGCATCGACTGGACCGATTCGACGGTGACGCCGAACTCGGCGGCGATCGCCGCGGACGGCGACTCGCGATCGCGCAGAATGGCCAGATACAGGTGTGGCGTACGCACGTAGGCGTCGAACGAGGCTCGCGAGATCTCGCCGCTGACCAGGACGATCCTGTGATACTGCCGGCTGTAATACAGTTTGCTGACGCCGGGCGTAGCGCGGCGATCCTGCAGCGCTTCCGTCAGTTTTCGTTCGTATGAAAGAAGATCGACCCCCGCTTCCAGAAGCCGGTATTTGATCTCGCTTTCCTTCTGGCGCAGGATCGCCAGCGAGAGATGAAGATCCGTTATCTCCGCGTGGTCGCAGCGGATAGCGATATTCTTCGCCTCCGCGAAGACGCGCAGCGCCTCCTGAGAAAACTTCGAAGAGTCCATGGAGCTCCGCTAGCCGACCAGCATCCAGAGCAGATGCGCCGCGATGCCGGCGCAGAGGCCGCCGATCGTGTGCGAGAGAATGGCGTTGCCGGTCATTTCCTTCATGTCGAGCGCGTCCATCATGGCGATATGGGTCGAGAAATAACCGCTCCAACACATGCAGATGGCCGTGAAAACCGCCAGGTCGTTGCCCGTCGCCGCGCCTTTTTTCACGAGATCGCCTACCATGCCGATCGCCGCGCCGCTGCTGCCGAGCGCCGTGATCGGCACGGCGATCGCTTCGGGCGACTGGAAGCCGAAGAGCGGATCAAGCAGGAAACGCAGCTTCGCCCCGATCATCGGCAGCAGCGCTACGCCCTCGCCCGCCGCGCCGGTGTAAACGCCGTCCGGGCCGGGGCCGTTCGTCAGCATCAGCACGATCGTGCAGATCAGCAGCACGCCGGGAATGATGGAAAGCCCCATATCGACGCCGCTCTTGCCGCCGTGCAGCATCGACTGGATGAAGCGCGATCCCACCGACCCTTCGCGAACGACGCGCATGTCCGCGGGGATCGTCTCGCCTCCGGAAGTCAACATCGCCGCGTCGACGCCGTAATAGGCCTTCGTTTTGCGCAGCATCAGGCGCACCGAGACGACGGAGCCCGCGATCGCCCCCAGATTGCCGATCAGAGCCGCCTTCATGGCGCCGTCCACGGACAGGCTCATCATCGTCGTCGTGATGATCAACCCCATGCCGAACGCCGTGCCCAGATTCGTCAGCGCCGCCATCTGGTATTTCTTGAAATAGCGCTTGAAGTTGTCGTCCTGGGCGAAGGCCAGGATCGCCGGATTGTCCGACAGATAGCAGTTCATGATGCCCAGAGCGCTCGAGCCGGGAAGGCCGTACAGCGGATAGATGACGGGCCGCAGCACGCGGTTGATCAGCGCGATCACGCCGAACTCCGACAGAAGTCCGGCCGCGCCGCCAGCCAGCACCGACACCGCCATCAGATGGAAGCAGACGGACGTCAGCAGCTGATACCCCGTCAGCATCATTGTTTTGAACATGTTGGCACAGCCCATGACGCTGCCGATCCCTACGAAAAAGGCAAGGAAAAAGAAAAGGAAAACAAAAGCCTCTTTTCCGATCTCCTTCTTGAGTTTGACAGTTTCCCCGTTCGCCTTCATTGTTCCTCCTGTAAGAGAGCAGGGAGTGCGGTTTAACGCCACGCGATAAACCGCACTGCCCGCCGATTGGATGCTTATCTATATTCCCGGACGACGCTTACTTTTTGCCGGGAAAATACTTGGGATTGCCGAAGAAATCGTCGACGATCGCCCTGACCTTGCCGCTCATCATCACCATGCCCAGCATGTTGACAAAGACCACCAGCCCGAGCGTGAAGTCGAGGAACACGCCGGCGTGCTCGAAGGAGATGAAAGCGCCGAGCAGGATCATCAGGCTGGCGACGACGCGGACGATCTTGCCGACGGCCGTGCCAAAGCAGAATTCGGCCTGCTTTTCGGCGTAGAAGACGATGACGATGATCGTCGAAAGCACGAACAGGAAGAGGCAGATGGAGATCAGCACGCTGCCGAAGGCGCCGAACTGGGCGGTAAAGGCCTGATGGATGGCGATGTTCTGATTGGCGGGATTCTTCCAGACGTCGGTGACGAGGACGACCAGCGCGGAAATGGAGCAGACGATCAGCGTATCGGCAACGACCTCGAAAATGCCCCACATACCTTGACGCGCGGGATGGTCCGTGATCGCGGCGGCATGACCGTATCCAGCGGAACCCATACCGGCTTCGTTCGAGTAGCAGCCGCGGGCGATGCCCTTCTGCATGGCTTTGGCCAGCGTGGCGCCGACGATGCCGCCGGCGACGGACTGAGGATTGAACGCGCCCTGGAAGATGGAAAGCAGCGCGCCGGGGACCTTGGAAGCGTGCGTGAAAATGATGACAAGGCCGAAAATGACGTAGAGGCCGGCCATGAAGGGAACCATTTTCTCGGTGACCTGGCCGATCCTCTTGACGCCACCGAAGACGACGAGAGAGACGAGAATAAAAATGACGACGACGGAGACTTTCGAACTGAGGCCGAGCTGTTCGATCGGGCCGGCCGCGGAAAGGGTCTGCAGCGTGATCGAAGGCAGGATCTCGAGCATGAAGAAAAA
Organism: Pyramidobacter piscolens W5455; assembly: GCF_000177335.1. Lineage (NCBI taxonomy): Bacteria > Thermotogati > Synergistota > Synergistia > Synergistales > Dethiosulfovibrionaceae > Pyramidobacter > Pyramidobacter piscolens. The sequence continues at coordinate 2,103 of NZ_ADFP01000023.1, read as the reverse complement.
CGCGACCGTCCAGCCCATGATCTTGCCAAGGACGCCGCCGATGCCGTTCTTGAACGTGTAGGAAGCGCCGCCGACATAATCGCCGTCGGTATTGGTCTCACGATACTTGATGCTCAGCGCCACCTCGGCGAATTTCGTGCTGCAGCCGATGACGCCGGCCACCCACATCCAGAACACGGCGCCGGGGCCCGCCATGAAGATGATCGCCGGGGCGACGACGATATTCGCCGCGCCGATCGACGAAGCAAGAGCCGTCGAAGCCGCCTGGAACGGCGAGACCGTCCCTTCGCCGCCGACGCTCGAACTGAACATCTTGCCGAACGTTTCCTTCATAATCGTAGGGAAATACCTGAACTGCACAAAACGCAGCTGGAACATGATCCAGACGCCGCCGCCCATGAGCAGGAGCAGGATCGGCCATCCCCAGAAAAAGTCGGTGAGCGCAACCACATTTTTGATAACAGATTGCATGAACGCTGAATCCATAACGATTCCTCCCTCTGTGTTTATACACGGTAGCGTGCGCCGCCGCTCGGCGCGGCGGACACACGCCGGTCGTCGTTTTCCCGCTTAGCAGAGCGTGGCGTACATGACCGCCTTGATGGTGTGCATACGATTTTCGGCCTGATCGAAAACGTACGACTGCTTCGACTCGAAGACCTCGTTGGTGACTTCCATTTCGGTGATGCCGAATTTCTCGGCGATCTCCTTGCCGACCTTGGTCTCGGTGTCGTGGAAGGAGGGCAGGCAGTGCAGGAAAATGGCCTGCTCGTTGGCGTTCTTCATGGCTTTGGCGTTGATCTGATAGGGCTTCAGCAGCTTGATGCGCTGTTCCCAGATCTCCGCGGGCTCGCCCATGGAGACCCAGATGTCCGTGTAGAGGACGTCGGCGTTCTTCGTGCCTTCATCGACGTCGCTCGTCAGCGTGACGGTGCAGAAGTTTTCCTTGGCGATTTCCTTGGCCGTCTCGACCAGCTTGGGATCGGGGAAAAGCTCCTTGGGAGCGCAGGCGACGTAGTTGACGCCCATTTTGGCGCAGGCGATCATCAGAGAATTAGCCACGTTGTTGCGGGCGTCGCCCATGTAGACGAATTTCAACCCCTTGAGGTGGCCGAAGTGTTCTTCGATCGTCAAAAGGTCGGCCAGCATCTGCGTGGGATGCCATTCGTCGGTCAGGCCGTTCCACACCGGCACGCCGGCGTAGGCCCCCAGTTCTTCAACGGTCTTCTGCGAGAAACCGCGGTACTCGATGCCGTCGAACATGCGTCCCAGCACGCGGGCCGTGTCCTTGATGCTTTCCTTGTGCCCCATCTGCGAACCGGCGGGATCGAGATAGGTCACACCCATACCCAAATCGGCGCCGGCCACTTCGAACGAGCAGCGAGTCCTCGTCGAGGTCTTTTCGAAGAGCAGAACGATGTTCTTGCCCTCGAGATAGCGATGCGGAACGCCGGCGCGCTTCATCGACTTGAAGTTCTTCGCCATCTCGAGCAGATAACGAATGTCCTGAGACGAAAAATCGATCAGTTTCAAAAAATTCTTGCCGCGGAAATTCTTAGCCATGTGGCGCCTCCTGAAAGTATGAGAATGTGTGTCACGATTTACGCTTAAAACTAATTGACTTATTTATTCTACAAAAAATACGAAACACTTGTGAGACATTTCTCTTTCATTTATTTGACTTTTTTTGCAGAATAGAAAACAGGGAGCCCGGACATCCGAGCTCCCTTAAAGTTCAATCCTGACGGCAACAGCCTTTGAGCGCCGCCGCCTTAAAAATTGTTTGCAATTCTCGTACGATGACATGATATTTTTAAAGCGTAACACGAAAGGGTTCAAAGAGAAACTTGCGACGACCTGCTCTCCCGCGAATCGCAGTACCATCGGCGCGTGAGGGCTTAACTTCCGGGTTCGGCATGGGACCGGATGGACCCCCTCCGCAATTCTCACCAGCTCCTCTGTTCCATCAGACTCCCGCCGCCGTCATGGCCTGGCCGCAACAGTGCGAAAGCTAAATTTTTTCAGGCGAACGTATTCGTTTATTTTCGGACTTTCGTTTTCGTTCTTTGCGCGTCGGCCAGTTCCGCAAGCGCAGGGACAAAG
>NZ_ADFP01000022.1 GCF_000177335.1 Pyramidobacter piscolens W5455 | reverse complement strand
GCGGCGCAGCCAGGCGTCGGCTTCGCGGCGGGAAACTTCGCCGGGAGCGGGGACGAACTCGCCGCCGGCGCGCTCGATCGACAGCAGCGAGCGGTCCTTTTCCGCGCGTTTTTCCCCGCCGGGCATGAGGCCGCACAAGATCAGGCCGTCGCGCGCGCGGGTCAGCGCCACATAATAAAGACGAGTCCGTTCTTCGTACTCAGCGCGTTCGTCGAGACGGGCGTGGACCTTGCCGAGCAGGCAGTCGCCTTCGGGCCAGTTGTCGGGGAATCGCGGCGCGGCCGCCAGCAGGTGACGCGAAGGTACGACGCCTTTTTCCCGCGCTCCGGCGCGCCCGCCGTGTTCCAGGCCGAAGACGGCCACGAGCGGGAATTCCAACCCTTTGGAAGCGTGGATCGTCATCACTTTGACCGTGTCGCCGCCGGCTTCGGCGCTGGCTTCGGGATCGGCCGCGCCGCGGCGCAAGGCGCTGCGAAGATACGCGGCGACGCCTGCCGGCGACGGGGCGACGCCCGCTTCGTACGCTTCCAGAAGGGCCACGGCGCGGCGCAGATTGGCCAGCGCCGCGGCGCGCCGTTTCGGATGGACGCTTTTCAGGCAGTCGCCGCGGGCCAGCAGTGAAGCCAGCGCCGACGACGGCCCTTCGAGCATGGCCTGCCGGGCCAGGGCTCTCAGTTTCGCCGCCGGACCGGGCCAACGCTCCGCCAGCGTTTTCAGGGGCTCGCCGCGGTCGAGAAACGGCAGCAGCGCCTGGACGTCAGCGAGCGGCAGGCCGGAAAAAGGCGAACACAAAAAACCCGCCAGCGCCGTACGGTCGCGAGGATCGGCGAGAAACGCACAGAGCGCGCAGGCGTCGCGGATCTCCGGGCGTGCGTAGAAACTGCGCCCGCCGGTAAAGGCGGCGGGAACGCCGCAGAGCGAAAAGGCCCTCTGCAAATTCTCGTAGGAACTGCGGGTCGGCGTCAGCACGGCCATGTCGCCCCAGCGGACGGGGCGCAGGCGGTCGCGGTCCCAAACTTTCGCCTCCTGCCCGCGCAGCTCGCAGAGCCGCAGCGCCAGCCGCAACGCCAGCCGGTCGCGC
>NZ_ADFP01000021.1 GCF_000177335.1 Pyramidobacter piscolens W5455 | reverse complement strand
TCGCGTCCGCCGCGGCCCGCAGCGTCGCCATGGCTTCTTCCGGGATGCCGCCGCCGACGTCGCGCCCGCCGCCGGGCGTGTAGGCGTACGCCTGCGTGCGCAGGAACCCGGCCGAACGCAGGTTCCGCTCGAGCGCTGGCCACGGGAAATCGGGATCGTTGGCGCCCCAGGTCGACGAGCCCAGGGAGACCACGAGCAGCGGCTGCACGTCGAGCGATTCCAAAGCCTTGAGGACGTTGAAGGCCATGCCCGGGAACGACGAGGACGAATAGACGGCCACGCAGTCGCCGGGCTGCACGTCAAGCGATTCCATCCAGCGGCGCACCACCACCGACCAGCGCGGGTCGCAGGCCGTGCGCTTGGCGGGAAGCGCGCCGAGCGTCGTGCTGAGGGGGCTCCACTCCAGGCCGATGAAACCGGTTCGGTACGGGTCGTCCGAGCGCTCGAACTGGCTGCCGTGGCTGACGCGCAGATCGTAGAGAAATTTTTGCGCCTCGCGCACGGAGCTCATCAGCTCGCGCTCCCGAACCGACAGGCCGCCGCCCGACCAGAACCAAAGCGCGGCCGAAACGGCGGCCAGCGCCAGCAAAAGCAGCCGGTTCCGCCGCACGGCGGCGCGCTGACGCTTTTTATACGCTTCGAGATCGGCCAGTTTCATGACAGCGCGCTCCCCAACCGGAACAGCCACTGCGACGCGAACGCCGTCAGCACGGAAACGGTCGTCAGCGCCGAAAAAGTCTCCACGAGCCCCTGGCGCTGGATGTCGGCGGCGATCAGGCCGGGGATGACCCAGCCCAGCCACGGCAGCGGCTGCACAAAGTTCCCCGCCGCAAGACGAAATGCCAAAGCCATCAGCATCGCCCAGCCGACGCGGGCGCGCCCGTGCAGTTCCCAGCGCCCGACGGCGAAATCGAGCAGCGGCCAGATCAGCAGCGCGGCGAGCAGGCTGACGCCGACCCGGAGCGGGCTGTACAGCGTGAGCGCGATCGTTCCCGCGGAAACGAGCCCGCCGCTGCCGTATCCGGTGCGCCAGTCGTAAATCATGGAAACGGCGATGCCGACGCCGATGGTAAGAATGCCGAGATCGTTCACAGGCGGAGCCCTCCTTCTTCGCAGGTCAGTTTGAGCGCCAGCGGCAGACCGTAGACCGTGTTGCCGCAGCCCAGCCAGCGCGCGCCGTCGAGGCGGCGGGCCAGCGCGCCGATGTCGCCGCAGGGCCAGAAATCGCAGCACCGCCGCGCGCGCGGCGGCCGGTCGCCGATGATCAGCACTTCGCGCCACGGATGTTCGCGCATCCAGCCCTCGAAACAGCGGAAGCGGTCGAGGCGGTCGGAACGGTGGTTGAAGAGGACGCCCGTCTCTTCCCGCCGCCAGCCCGTGGAGCGGAACAGATCTTCCGTCGTGACGACGTCGTTGGCCGAGAACGCGAAAGCCAGCTGCCCGCGGCCGACGCCGAGCACGCAGAAATCCGCGAGATCGGGCGGCAGGCTCTTCATGGACTCGAGACAGCGTCCTTCGTCGAGGCCGCAGAAGCGGCACACCGCCAGCGCCAATCCCATATTGGCGCTGAGATGCGGCGGCAGGCCGGGGATTTTTTGCGCCGGCAGGACGGCGAGATTTTTTTCTTCCGCGAGAAGCCGCATGGCGGGATTTTCCGCCAGTTCCGCCGGGACCGCGACGACGCCGCCGCGCGGCAGGGCGTGCGACAGGGCCCGCAGCACGCTGAGTTCGCCCGGCCCCCAAAAGGCTTCGTGGTCGGGGCGGATGTTGGTGAGCACGGTGACGGTGGGTTTCAGCCACAGCGCGCACAGGCCCTGCAGCTCCGGCGAGACGGCGCTGTTTTCGAGGACGACGGCTTCGGCGTCGGCGGGAAGCGAGCGCAGCCACCATTTCATCTCGGAGATATTGGCGCCGCCGGGGCGCAGGATCGGGCGCTCCGAATCGGGGCCCAGTTCGCGCGGCACGACGCCGGTGATACGGCCGTAAGCGCGTCGGCCGCAGCCGCGCAGCGCCGCGTGGATCAGCCGGACGACGCCGCTTTTGCCGCGGCTGCCCGTGACGGCGACGCGAATGGCAGCGGGCATGTCTCATTCCCCCTTACGGTACAAACAGCCGAAAATCCCCAAAAATTCCCATGAAAAACTGCCGCCGAGCCAGAAGATCTCGCGGCAGTTTTTTCGTTTTCTAATCGCGGCTCTCGTAACGCTGAATGGGGACGTCGCCCCACAGGCGCTCCACTTTGTAGAACTCGCGTGCTTTGACGCTGAAAATGTGGATCACGAGGTCGCCGGCGTCGATCAGCGTCCACTGGGAGCTCATCGCGCCTTCGACGCGATAATCCGCGCGCAGCCTGTCGAGGCAATCGGTGACGGCGTTGACGAGCGCGCTCATGTGAACGTCCGAATTGCCCGAGGCGACGATGAAACCGTCGGCCAGCGGCGTGACCGCGCCGACTTCCATGGTGAGGACGTCCAGCGCCTTTTTGTCGAGGAGCGCGTTGACGATCTCCTCTTGAACCTTGTAAATATTCTCGTTCATGAAATGACTCCTTTGACTCACTGCCGCTTCGCCAGCAGGGCTTCGAGGCGCTCCATCACGTCTTTTTCGTTGTTCTTGCCGAGGATCAGCGCCGCGGGATAGGCGACGTTCGCCTTGCGGACGAGACTTTCGGAGATGCCGCACAGTCTGGCCAGTTCTCTGGCCGGTTCGGGATCGCCTTTTTCCGGGTACTGGACCAGGCAATAACGGAAATCCGCATGTTTGGCGTTGCCGGTAAAGGCGACTTCGATGCCGGCTTTTTCGAACAGGGTCGTAAACTGTTTCCCCAGTCCCGGCTTGCCCGTGCCGTTCAGGACGGCGATCGGCGCTTTGAAACGGGAAACGATCCCGCTCAAGTCCCCGGGCTCGATGGGGCCGGCGGGGGGAGCGTCCGTCCCGGGCGCCGGCGATTCGTGCTTGTCTTTCGCATCCGCGCGGTCCGCGGCGTCCTTGTCGGCGCTCAGAACGGAGTTGGGATCCATTTCCTGCGAGGCCCGCTGCAGGTCCGCCACGAAGTAGCTCAAACCGTCGATGTAGGCGGTCGAGCCCGGCATCGTAAAGAAACGCACGTTGCCCAGCTTCATGTCTTTCAGCTGTCCGGCGAGCTGCAGCGCCGTCTTGACGGGAATGTCGGTCTTTATTTCCGAAAGGACGAGCTCGATCAGCTCGGGGACCCGCGGCAGGATCGCCGGGGATTTCACCTTGTCGAGAAAGGCTTTAGCGAATTCCTGCTGGCGCTTCATGCGGCCGATGTCCCCGAGGCTGTCGTGCCGGAAACGCACGTATTTGAGCCCGTCGGCGCCGTTCATGTGGCGCTTGCCCGGCGCGAAATCGATGTGGAGGTTCTGGGCGCGGTCGGTGTACTGCATCCGCCGCGGCACGTCGATGTCCACGCCGCCGATCGCGTCGACAATCTTGGGGAAGGAGGCGTAGTTCAGGACCAGATAATAGTTGACGGGAACGCCCGTCAGGTTGATCACCGTGTCGCGCAGCAGCTCGATCCCGCCGAAAGCGTAGGCATGATTGAGCTTTTGCGGCTGTTTGCGCCCCTTGATGGAAACCCTCGTATCGCGCGGGATCGACATGATCGAGGCCGTTTTGCGGTCGATATCGACCCTGGCCAGGATGATCGTGTCGGAGCGGTGGACGGCTTCGACCTCGTCGACGCCGAGAACCAGGACGTTCACCGTGCCGTGTCGTTCGTCGAAATTGATGGTCTTTTTGATCTCCCCCACGTCCGCCGTGACGAGCGAATACAAACGGTAAGTGGCGCCGACCGCAAACGCGGCAAGCGCGACGAGGACGGTGAGGATTATGCTTCCGCGTCTCATTTTTTCAGGACCACATCCCTTCGAGGATCTTCGTCTTTGTAGAGGCCGCGCTTGTAAATATACTGCTCGACCGGATGCGGCAGCAGGTACCGGAGGTTTTCTCCGGCGGCGACGCGGTGGCGGATCTCCGTGCTGGAGATGGACAGCAGCGGGATCTCGAGGCGCAGGACGCGCGAGCGCACCTTTTCCGGGAGGTTGTCGAGCCTGTAATGCTCGTAGTCGTAGCCGGGGCGGTTCGCGGCCACGATCGTGCAGAGCTCGGGGATCTTCTCGTATTCCGTCCAGGTGTCCATGCTCATCAGCGCGTCGATGCCGGTGATGAAGAAGAACTCGACCGCCTGGTCCGCGTACCAGTAGCGCATCTCGCGCAGCGTGTCCACGGTATGGCTGGGATCCTCGCGGTCGATCTCGAGGCGCGAGACGGAGAACTTGGGATTGTCGAGCGTGGCCAAAAACGTCATCATATAGCGCTCTTCGGCGGGAGTGACGGAACGGTAGGATTTTTGATAGGAATTCCCGGTGGGGACGAAAATGACCTGCTGCAGGGAAAGTCTCACGAGCGCTTCCTGCGCCGCCAGCAAATGGCCGAAATGGATGGGGTCGAAGGTTCCCCCCATGATGCCGATACGCAGCACCGACGCCTCCTCAGCCGGCATCGTCACAAGGCCCTTTCCGGCTCGAAGGTGAACGACGCCTCGCCGATGTTGACCGTGTCGCCGGTCGCGGCGCCGGCTTCTTCGAGCAGGTCTTCCACCTTGAACTGCCGCAGCAAACGCTGCAGGCGCAGCGGCGCTTCTTCCTGGCTGAAGTCGTAGCGGGCCACGGCTTTTTCGATGCGGGGATGGACGACGCGGTAAACGCCCTCGTCCTCTTTGACGATGCGGGGCTTGCCGGAGGGAATCGAATCGACGTCGAGCGGCGCGTCGTAGAGGCGATACGAGCCTTTGGGGCGCGGATTGGCGCGGACGGCTTTCACGATCTCGTCGATAAGATCCTCGATGCCGTCGCCGCGAACCGCGCTGGTGACGATCGTCTGAAGCCCCTTGGCCGCGAAAAATTCCCGCAGCTGCCGCACGACGCCGTCGTCGGCGAGCAGATCGACCTTGTTGAGAGCGATGACGCCGGGACGCTCGGCCAGTCCGGCACCGTAGTGCCGGAACTCGTCGAGCACGACGTTCCATTGATTTAGTATGGTATCGAAATTTCCTTCCGAAAGGTCGAGCACGTGGACGTTGACCCGCGTCCGCTCGATATGGCGCAGGAAGTACAGTCCCAATCCCTTGTTTTCGTGCGCGCCCTCGATCAGGCCGGGGACGTCGGCGAGGATGATTTTTTGATCGTCGACGGCGAGGACGCCGAGATTGGGCGTCAGCGTCGTAAAAGGATAGCCGGCGATCTTCGGGTTGGCGTTGGAGATGGCTTTGAGCAGGCTGCTCTTGCCGGCGTTGGGAAGGCCGACCAGGGCCACGTCGGCGATCATCTTCAGCTCGAATTTGACGTCCCGCTCCTCGCCCGCTTCGCCTTTTTCCGAAAAGCGCGGGGCGCGCCGCTGCGAACTGGCGAAATGGGCGTTGCCCTTGCCGCCGCGCCCTCCCCTGGCGACGACGCAGCGGTCGCCCGGTTCGACGAGGTCGGCCAGCGGCGCGTCGGTGCCGGCGTCGTAAACGGCCGTGCCGCAGGGGACGTAGATCGTCAGGTCCTTGCCGTTGGCGCCGTAGCACAGGGCGCCGCTGCCGGACAGGCCGCGTTCGGCGGCGAAACGGCGAGTGTACTGATAATCGGCGAGCGTCAGCAGATTCTGAGCGGCCTCGACGACGACGCTGCCGCCGTTGCCGCCGTTGCCGCCGTCGGGTCCGCCTTTGGGAATGAACTTTTCGCGTCGGAAACTGACGCAGCCGTCGCCGCCATGGCCGGCTTTGACGTGGATCCGCACGAGATCGACAAATTTCAGGGGAAACACCTCTTTTATTCAATAAACGCGACGGGATCGGTTATAAAAAATGGACCCCTGTCGATGCAAGGGTCCACGAGAAAATCGGAGTGCCGCAGAGCGGCAAAGGGATTTACTCGACTCCAACGACTTTTCGAGTACCCTTTGTAGTAAACTTGACGACGCCGTCCTTCAGGGCAAAAAGCGTGTAATCTCTGCCGCATCCGACGTTCGCGCCGGGATGGAACTTCGTCCCGCACTGTCTGACCAGGATGTTGCCGGCCTTGACGACGCATCCCCCCGACTTTTTCACGCCCCGGTACTGGGGATTGGAATCGCGGCCGTTGGTGCTGTTCCCCTGGCCTTTTTTATGAGCGAAAAACTGCAGGTCCATTTTTTCAAAAAGCATTACAAAGACACCTCCACATATTTGACGTAGCTTCCGTACGACTGTGCCGTTTCATAGAGGGCGCGGGCGATCGTTTCCGAGAGCACGCGCGTGCCCTCGGCGTCCGCGTCGTCCCAATGCAGCTCGATCGAAGCGTTTTCTTCGTCGATTTCGCGTTTCGGGTTCTGCCCGAGAACGTCCACCAGCCCGATATGCAACGTTTGCACAAGGACGCTGACGGCGGCACATACCACGTCGGCCCCCGACTCCGCGCAGCCGCTGTGGCCGTAAACGCGCAAGCCGGTCGGGGCGCCGCCGCGGCGATAGACCTCGATAACCGTCACTCAGCGTTGACGCTGTCGATCGTCACAACCGTGAACGGCTGGCGATGGCCGCGGAAGCGGCGCTGGTTGGTCTTGTTCTTGTACTTGAAGACGATGACTTTTCTGGCCTTGCCCTCTTCTTCCACGGTGCCCGTCACGGTCGCGCCGGACACGAAAGGAGCGCCGACGGACACGCCGCCGTCCTTGCCGACCAGAAGCACCTTGTCGAAGGTGACGGCAGAGCCGGCTTCAAGTCCAAGCTTCTCGACCGTAATTTTTTCGCCGGGTGCCACTCTGTACTGCTTGCCGCCTGTTTCGATGATTGCGTACATATTTCTCCTCCTCTCGCTGGCGCAGGTACTCGAATGAGTTTACAACCTCTGCCATGCGGAATAACTACGTTATTTTATCCGTTGTCGGCGAATTCGTCAATAAAAACTTCGCCACAAAAAAATTTCCCAAAAGAAAAAGGAAGGCCGTCGGGCCTTCCCTTGTGATCTATCGGTCATGCAAGGCTTCAGTTCGGGATCAGAACCCCGTACCCGCCGGCCTCGCGCTTATAAACGACGTTGACTTTGCCGCTTTCGGCGTTGAGGAACATGTAGAAGGAATGTTCGAGAAGATCCATCTGCATCACGGCTTCGTCGGGCGTCATCGGGTAGAGGTCGAAGCGCTTTTCTTTGACGATCGTCCCTACCGGAAGCTCGTCAAGCTCCGGCTGGTCGTCGAAGGAGAACTCTCGGTCGTGCGTCTTCAAATGGGCGCGGTCCACCAGATATTCCTTGTGCCGGCGAATGCGCCGCTCGAGGTTCTTGAGCCCCAGATCGAAGGACTTGCGCAGATCCACGTCTTTCTCTTCCCCCCGCATGATAATGCCGTTGACGTTGGCCGTCACTTCCGTGATGTACGTGTTTTTGATCATTTTGACGACGATTTGGCTGCCCGTAATGTGGGGGAAAAATTTCTCCATCTTCGAGAGTTTCTTCTCCATATACTCCTTGAGGTCAGCAGGAACTTCAACATTTTTCATCAAAAAACGAATCTCCATGCATACTTCCTCCTTCCAGTGTGCGATCTGTCGCTCTTTGTTGCAAATTTATCATACCACTTAAATTATATTCCGACAAGCCCTGATATAGAAATATTAAAAAGTTATTGCCAACTGGATTTTCATGGCGTTTTCTGCTACATTGGATCCGTTCCAGCTTATTTTTACCAAAACAAAACAAGGAGTGGTACATCATGTCACTGTCTCTGTCGAAGAAAGCCATGAACCTGAAACCTTCCGCCACGCTCGCCGTGGGGGCCCTCGCCAAGGAAATGAAGCGCGAAGGGAAAACTGTGATCTCTTTCAGTATGGGAGAACCGGACTTCACGTCGCCGAAAGCGGTGCTCGACGCCGGGCATGACGCCATCACCAAAGGCTACACGCATTACACCGCCAGCAACGGCATCGCCGAATTGCGCGAAGCCATTTGCGCCTACTATAAAAAACATTTCGGGCTCGATTATGCGCCCAATGACGTGCTCGTCGGCGCCGGCGCCAAACCGGTGCTTTACTGCGCGCTGGCGGCGATCCTCGACGAAGGCGACGAAGTCATCGTCCCAGCTCCCGCCTGGGTCAGCTATGTCGAACAGATCCGCCTCTGCGGCGGCAAGGAAGTGCTCGTCGAGTGCGGCGACACCGGCAACGTGCCGACGCTCGAGCGCATGAAGGCCGCGATCACGCCGAAGACGAAGTGCATCATGTTGAACAGTCCCAACAATCCCACCGGCGCCGTCTATGACGAAGCGACCATGAAAGGCATCGCCCAGCTGGCGCTCGACCACGATCTGATTATCATCAACGACGAGATTTACGAGCGCCTTGTCTACGGCGACGCCAAGTTCAGCGAGATCGTCGCGCTCTGCCCGGCCGTTAAGGACCGTACGATCATCGTCAACGGCGTCAGCAAGGCGTTCGCCATGACGGGCTGGAGAATCGGCTACGCGCTCGGTCCCTCGAAATACCTCAAGGCCATGGGCAGCATCCAGGGACATCTGACGTCCAACGCCTGCTCCATCGCCCAGTACGCCGCGCTCGGCGGCCTCAGGGACGCCGACGACGTGGACGTCGAGACGATGAGAAAGGCTTTCGGCGCCCGGCGCGAGCTCGTGTTCAGCCTGCTGGACGCGATCCCCCGCATCTCGTATGTCAAGCCGGACGGGGCTTTTTACGTGCTGATCGACCTCAAGGAACTGCTCGGGAAGAAACATGGCGACACGCTGCTTGCCGACGACGCGGCGCTCTGCTCCGATCTGCTCAAGAGCAAATACGTGGCGGTGACGCCGGGCAGCGCCTTCTTCGCCGACGGCATGATGCGCATCGCCTACGCCAACTCGGAGGACGATATCCGCGAAGGCCTGCGACGCTTCGCCGAGTACGTGTCCGAAATCAAATAGCCGCTCCTGTTAGTCATACAAGCGCAAGCGGGAACATCCTGTATCGGATGTTCCCGCTTGCGCTTGTCTGTGGGGGCTTTTCAGCGGACATTCTTGTTTTTCGGCGCGGCATTCCGAGACTTGCGCCGACCGGCAAAATAGTGTATTCTGATCCTGCACTTTTCGAGCGTTTAATTTTTTATGTCAACGTTTGGAGGTCTTTTCGTATGTTCGAGTCGCTTTTCAGGATCAAGGAAGCCGGGAGCTCCGTCCGCACGGAGATCATGGCGGGGATCACGACGTTCATGACGATGGGGTACATCATTTTCGTCAATCCCAACATCATGGCGAACGCCGGCATGCCGTTCGACGCCGTGATGGTGGCTACGTGTCTGGCCAGCGCTTTCGCCACGGCGCTGATGGCGTTTCTGGCCAATTATCCGATCGGTCTGTCCACGGGAATGGGGCTGAACGCTTTCTTCGCCTTCTCCGTCGTGCTTTCGATGAAGATTTCCTGGCAGGTCGCGCTGGCCGCGATCTTCGTCGAGGGCGTCATCTTCATCCTGCTGACGCTGACGAAGATCCGCGAGGCCGTCATCAACAGCATCCCCAAAACTCTCAAAGTGGGCATCGCCGCCGGCATCGGCTTTTTTATCGCTCTGATCGGTCTGATCGGCTGCGGCATCGTCGTCGATAACCCGGCGACGCTCGTCTCCGTCGGCGACCTTACTTCAAAGCCCGCGCTGGTCGCCATTTTCGGCTTCCTCGTGATCGTCTGCCTGGAGTGCCACCGCGTCAGAGGCGCCGTGCTGTGGGGGATCCTTGCCTCCACTCTTGCGGCGATCCCCGCCGGGCTCACGAAAGTGCCGGCTTCTTTCGTGTCCATGCCGCCTTCCATCGCGCCGCTGTTCTGCAAGATGGACTTTTCCATGATCGGCACGGCGACGTTCTGGGGCATCGTCTTCACGTTTTTCTTCGTCGATTTCTTCGATACCGTCGGCACTCTGGTCGGCGTTACCACGCGCGCCGGCATGCTGGACGAAAAGGGTAACCTGCCCCGGGCCAGCCAGGCGCTGATGGCCGACGCCATCGGCACGGTGGCCGGTTCGGTCCTCGGGGTTTCGACCGTCACGTCCTTCGTCGAGAGCGCTTCCGGCGTCGAGCAGGGCGGCCGCACGGGGCTCACCGCTCTGACGACGGCGGTTCTCTTCCTGCTGGCCGTTTTCTTCAGCCCGCTTGTGGCCATGGTCCCCAGCGCCGCCACTTCGCCCGCTCTGGTCATGGTCGGCATTTATATGATGATGAGCCTCCGCGACCTGGATTTCGGCGACTTTTCCAACACGATTCCCGCGGCCGTCGCCATCTTTACGATGCCTTTCACGTACAGCATCGGCAACGGCATCGAGTTCAGCACGCTCACTTTCGTCGTCACGAAGATTTTGGGCGGCAAGATCAAGGAGATCAGCCCGATTCTCTGGCTGCTGGCGCTGCTGTTCCTGGCCAAGGAAAGCAGTTCGTGGTGGCTGCCGGCCGTCGCGGCGATGTTCTAAGCGCCGCGTTTATGATAGTATTGAGGAGGTCTTCGACAGACCTCCTTTTTGTATTGCCAGACTTATTTTCGTAAGGGGGAACACAGGTGGATTATCGGAAGTTGACGTCACAGGCCCGCGGCGCGAGCCCCGCCGATTGTGTCATCAAAAACGCGAAGGTGCCCAATCTTTTTTCCGGCGAGATCGAAGAAGCGGACGTCGCCGTCGGCGACGGTCTCGTCGTCGGCGTCGGCGCGGGATACTGCGGGCGGGAAGAATTCGACGCCGCGGGGAAATTTCTCGTTCCCGGCTTCATCGAAGCGCACTGCCATATCGAGAGCACGATGCTGACGCCGCGCGGCTTCGCCGAGCTGGTGCTGCCCCACGGCACGACGACCGTGTTCGCCGATCCGCACGAAATCGCCAACACATCCTCTCTCGAAGGGCTCCGTTTCATGCGCGAAGCGAGCGACGGGCTTCCCGTGGACATCTATTTGAACGCGCCCTCGTGCGTCCCCGCGTCGCCGTTTGAAACGCCGCGCGAGATCCTCGAAGCCGATGCGATCGCGCGGATGTTTGCCGAGGGAATATGCCGCGGGCTGGGCGAGATGATGAACTACCCCGGCGTCGTCTCCGGCGACCGGGGCACGTGGGAAAAAATCCTCGCCTCGCGCGGTCAGCCCCGCAACGGGCACGCGCCCTGCCTGACGGGAAAGGATCTCAACGCCTACCTGCTGTCGCGCTGCAACTCCGACCACGAATGCAGCACTTACGAGGAAGCGCTCGACAAGCTCCGCCGCGGCTGCTGGGTGATGCTGCGCCAGGGGGCGACGGAACACAATCTGGCCGCTTTGGCGCGGCTGGTCGCCGAAGACGAACGGCGGGCCAGCCGCTGCATGCTGGTCAGCGACGACTTGACCGCCGCCGTGCTCCACGACGAAGGGCATCTGGACCGGATCCTGCGCCTGGCCGTGAAAAACGGCATCTCTCCCGTCAGCGCCCTGCGCATGGTGACGCTGAACCCGGCGGAGTTCAACCGCATTTACGACCTCGGGGCCATCGCGCCCGGTTATCGCGCCGACATGGTTCTGCTGGACGACCTCGAGGATTTCAACGTCCTTCATGTCTGGAAAAACGGCAGGACCGCGGCGTTCCCTCGCGGAGAAACGTCCCGCGGCGCGAGCTTCCCCGGCGTCAGCGGCAACGGCTGCACGCTGACGCCGGACGATCTGAGGATCCCGGCGCGGGGCAGGCTCCGCGTCATCTCTGTCGTTCCCGGCGAAGTGATCACCCGCGAACGGATCGTCGACGGCGCGGCCGTGAACGGGGAATTCACGGCGTGCCCGTCCCGCGACCTCGCGAAGATGGCCGTCGTGAACCGGAACACCGCGCAGAGAAGGATCGGCCGCGGGTTCGTCACCGGTCTGGGACTGCGGCGCGGCGCTCTGGGCTCGTCCGTGGCGCACGACGCGCACAACTTCAGCGTCGTCGGCATGGACGACCGCTCGATGCTGACGGCGTTCGCCGCCATCCGGGAAAAGGGGGGGCTGGTCGCGGCCGACGGAAGCGAGATCCTGTTCCATCTGCCGCTGCCGATCGCCGGGCTGATGAGCGATCTTCCGCCCGCGGAGCTGCTGAACGATTTCGGCCGGCTGCTGGACGCCGCGAAAAAGCTCGGCACGCCGCTCCCCAATCCGTTCATGGTGCTCAGTTTCCTTTCGCTGTCCGTGATCCCGTCGTTGAAGCTGACCGATCAGGGCTACGTCGATCTCGCCCAGGGCGGTCTGGTGCCGCTCAGCGTTCAATAGAAGCTCCTTCGATAAAGACAAAGCGAAAGCAGGCGCTCCGCGCGGGGCGCCTGCTTTCGCTTTCTGCGGTATTTATTTGTCGAGAATTTCCTTTTCCTTTTTCTTGAATTCGTCGTCGACCCGGGCGATGAACTTATCCGTGATCTTCTGAGCGTCGTCGAGCATTTTTTTGAGATCGTCCTCGGTGATTTCCGAAGCCTTCTCCTGTTTCTTGTAGGCGTCGTTGGCGTCGCGGCGGATGTTCCTCAGGGCGATTTTCGCTTCCTCGGCCGCTTTCGAAGCCATTTTGACGAATTCTTTGCGCCGCTCGCCGGTCAGTTCCGGAACGACGAGGCGAATATTGCTGCCGTCCACGTTGGGCGTCAAACCGATGTTGGCGGCCAGGATCGCTTTTTCGATGAGCTTGACCGCGCCTTTGTCGAAAGGCGCGATGATCAGCATCCGCGCTTCGGGCACGGTGATGTTCGCCAGCTGCTTGATGGGCGTGAGCGACCCGTAATAATCGACTTTGACCCCTTCGACAAGCCCGGGATGGGCGCGCCCCGTGCGAATGCCCTGAAACTCGGAATCAAGATGTTCGAGCACCTTTGCCATTTTCTCGTCGAGATTGAAATCCGCCATACTGAATCCGCTCCTTTTTCTTATTTGGATACAATGGTACCGATATTTTTGCCCTCGATCAGGAACGCGCGCAGGCTCCCCTCCTCGAGAACGTTGAGAACGGCGATGGGAATGCCGTTTTCCATGCAGAGGGAAAACGACGCGGCGTCCATGACCTCGATGCGGCGCTGCAACGCGCTCATATACGAAAGTTTCTCGAACTTGACCGCGTCGGAATATTTAAAAGGATCCTTGTCGTAAATGCCGTCGACCTTCGTCGCCTTGACGAGACATTCGGCGCCGATCTCCGCCGCGCGGAGGGCGGCTGTCGTGTCGGTCGAAAAATAGGGGGAACCCGTTCCGGCCGCGAAAATAACCACGCGCCCCTTCTCGATGTGGCGCAGGGCCCGGCGGCGGATGTAGGGCTCCGCCACCTGACGCATTTCGATCGCCGTCAGCACGCGCGTCGGGATGTCGTTTTTCCGTTCCAGGACGTCCTGCAGGGCCAGCGCGTTGATGACGGTCCCCAGCATCCCCATGTAATCGGCCTGAGAACGTTCGACACCCTCGTCCACGGCCTGCCGGCCGCGGAAAAAATTGCCGCCGCCGACAACGAGTCCGATCTGGATGCCGTCGGACGCAACCTGGGCAATCTCGCGGCACATACGGTCAATGGCACGAAAATCGAGCCCAAATCCCTGGGCTCCGGCGAGGACTTCTCCTGACAGTTTCAGCAGCACACGTTTGAACTTCATGACGGCTCCTCCTCATCGCTTCGCAATCCGCGCTCAAATTCCTTCGTCCCACGCGACTTGATTTTAACATAAATCATCAAAAGAGCGAAACTTTCACAATAACACCGCACATAAAAAGGCACAGAGCTCGTCAGGAACTCTGTGCCCCCAAACACATACTATTCGCCGATGGAAAAACGGGAAAAACGGCGCACCTTCATGTTTTCGCCCATTTTGGCGATCAGGGCGATCACGAGGTCGTTGATCTTCTTGTCTCCGTCGCGGATCCACTCCTGCTCGAGCAGACAGGTCTGCTCGTAATACTTGCGGATTTTGCCTTCGAGAATCTTGTCAAGACGGTCGGCGGGTTTGCCTTCGGCGATCAGCTGCTCGCGATAGATGTTCTTCTCGCGTTCGAGAACGTCGGCCGGGACGTCTTCCGGAGCCACATAGGCGGGATTGGCCGCGGCGATCTGCATGGCGATGTCGTGCCCCAACTGCTGGAACTCGTCGGTCTTGGCGACGAAATCGGTCTCGCAGTCGATCTCCACCATCACGCCGACTTTGCCGGTGTTGTGGATGTAGGAGAAAATGCGTCCGTCCTTGGCGTTGCGGTCGGCTTTCTTGGCGGCCTTGGCAAGCCCCTTTTCACGGAGAAAATCGATCGCTTTCTCGGCGTCGCCGTCGCATTCGACCAGAGCCTTCTTGCAATCCATCATCCCGCAGCCGGTACGGTCACGAAGTTCTTTAACAGCAGCAGCAGTAATTTCCATTATGGCGCCCTCCTTCGGAACTATTCGTCGTTGCTCTCGGCGGTAACTTCGCCGTAGGCTTCCGTCAGCTTCTCTTTCATATCGAGGATGGAAGCGTCGCTGGCAGCGGCCTCTTCGACATCCGGAAGCTGAGCGTCGGAAACCGCGCCGTCCTCTCCGCCGCGGCCTTCGATGACGGCGTTCGCCATCAGGCCGCAGATCAGTTTGATGGCGCGAATGGCGTCGTCGTTGCCGGGAATGGGATAATCGATCATTTCCGGATCGCAGTTCGTATCGACGATGGAAATGACAGGGACGTGAAGCTTGCGGGCTTCCATGACGGCGATGTTTTCGCGGCGGGGATCGATGACGAAGAGCGCGTCGGGAAGAGCGCGCATATCCTTGATGCCGAGCAGATATTTCTCGAGCTTGGCCAGTTCCTTGCGGAACAGGGAGATCTCCTTCTTCGTGTAGTCGCCCCAATCGTTGTCGGCCTCGTGCTTTTCAAGCTCGATCATGCGCTGTACGCGCTTGCGGATCGTGGCGAAGTTGGTCATCAGGCCGCCCAGCCAGCGCTGGTTGATGTAGAACTGGCCGCAGCGCTGTGCCTCTTCGCGGATCGTGTCCTGCGCCTGGCGCTTCGTGCCGACGAAAAGAACCGAACCGCCGTCCTTGGCCACGGAACGAACGAAATCATACGCCTTCTCAAGGCCTTTGACGGTCTTCTGCAGGTCGATGATGTACACGCCGTTGCGCTCCGTGAAGATGTAAGGCTTCATCTTCGGATTCCAGCGGCGCGTCTGATGCCCGAAATGGACGCCGCACTCAAGAAGCTGCTTCATACTGACAACTGACATTCCAAATTCCTCCTAGTTTGTCCTCCACCGTATTCCAGCAGGCCTGGGACCTTCTCACGAAAGGCACCGCCCTCAGCCCTCGTACGGTGTGCGTTTTCAAAACCGATTCATTATACCATACCGTTCCGTCATTGCAAGAGCTCATGC
>NZ_ADFP01000020.1 GCF_000177335.1 Pyramidobacter piscolens W5455 | reverse complement strand
GGCGGCCGCCCCGGCGGCGCAGCAGGCCGTCAGCCCGATCAGGATCAGCAGTTTTTTCAGATTCATGGAAAGGACCTCCATTGAAATTTTTCAATCGGATCGAAGAAGAACGGTTTTTTCCCGCCGTCATCATATCACAACCGGCGTCCGAAAGAGCCGGGCAATCTTTTGTTTCGCGGCGGGGTAGTGTAGAATCAATGAAACGATTCGAACTTACGAGGGGAGGAGCGGGCCGGTGGATATGATGCAGGGGCGTCCGTTCAGCGGCAAAACGCTGGAACGGATCGAAAAGTTTCTGGCGTCGCTGGGGCTGGACTACGACGACGGCGTGGAGATGACGGTCTGCGCCTGCGACGAGGAGGGCGAGGTGGTCGCCACGGCGTCGCGCCAGGGCGCGGTGCTCAAGTGTATCGGCGTGAGCGCGGCGCACCAGGGCGAGGGACTGGCGGCGTCGGTGGTGAGCGAAGTCGTGACCGACGCGATCCGGGCGGGGCTGACCCACCTGTTCGTGTTCACGAAGCCGTCGAACCGGCAGATCTTCGACGATCTGGGATTTTTCCCGATGGCGGAGACCGCCGACGTGCTGCTGATGGAAAACCGCCGCGACGGCGTGAAGCGTTTCGTGGCCTCGCTGGCGTGTCCCGTTCGCGACGGCGTGATCGGCGCCGTGGTGGCGAACTGCAATCCGTTCACGAAAGGCCATCGGTACCTGATGGAGACGGCAGCGTCGCAGTGCGATTTTCTGCACGTCTTCGTGCTTTCGGCGGAGAAAAGCCTTTTCCCCGCGGCGCTGCGGCTGGAGATGGCGCGTCGCGGCGTGGCGCACCTGAAAAACGTCGCTGTGCATCCGACCGGCGATTACCTGATTTCGGCGGCGACGTTCCCCGATTATTTCCTCAAGGACAAGGCGCGCGCCGGCGACGTCAAGTGCGAGCTCGACCTGACCATCTTCGCGCGTTGTTTCGCCGCGCCGCTGCACATCACGCGGCGCTTCGTCGGTACCGAGCCGTTCAGTGCCGTGACGGAGCGTTATAACGAAGCCATGAAGGCGTTTTTGCCGCCGCTGGGCGTCGAAGTGACGGAGATCCCCCGCTGCCAGGCCGGCGGCGCGCCGATCAGCGCCACGCGCGTGCGCGCGCTGCTGGAACGCGGCGCCCCGGACGAGCCGGAGCTGGAGGAACTGCTGCCGGAAACCACGCTGGAACTGCTGCGCGAAAATCGCGGGCGGCACGGCGCGAACGAAGTGGGGAAGGAGGTGCGCCATGCCTTTTGAACTGTACGCTTACCGGCGCGTCGGCGATCTGGAACGGTTGCTGCGCGCTTTGCCGCCGGCGCGGGGGCGCACGTTCCTCGTCGCCGGTTCCGGCGACCGCGAGCTGCTGGCCGTCGCGCTGTCGGGATCGGATTCGTCGCCGGAGTATCGGATCCGCCGCTGGGACGAGATTTACCGGTATTTTTGCGAAGAACTGAACGTCGAAAAGCCGCGCGTGCAGATCGACCCGCCCGACCACTGGCTGCTGCTCTGGAACATCGTCAGGCGCTACCGCGAGAGCGGCGGCGTCCTACCGGCGGGCGCGCAGCGCCGCGGCTTTCTGACGCTGCTGGGTTCGCAGATCCGCGAGCTGATCAGCGAAGAAGTGCCGCCGCAGAGCCTCGCCGCCGTCTGCGAGGAAGGCGACCAGCTCGGACGGGCTTTCGTCAGCCTGTACCGCGCGTACCTCGGGGCGCTCGACCGCCAGGGGCTTTCGGACAGCGCCGGCGTCACCACGGAAACGCGCAAGCTGCTCGACCTTCCCGGCGCGGTGGACCTGTGCCGCTCTCTCGATCTCGTGCTCGTCGGCTTTTCCAGCCTGACCCATTCGCAGCTGGCGCTCGTGCGCGCCCTCGTCGGACGCGGTGCGGCCGTGCGCCTGTGCGCCCCCGTCGCCGATCTGGCCGGGGCCTACGGCGCGGCGCAGCAGTTCGGCGTCGAAGGGATCGCGCTGTCGGAACGGCGGCCGCTGCGCGCGGTGAAAATCGAGGGAGGCGATCCGCGCCAGGAACTGGAAACGGCGGCGCGCTCGCTGGCGCTCTGGGAGCGCGGCGAAGGGCCGCTGGCGGATCTCGCCCCGTGGCCGGGGCTGGAAGCCGTGGCCTTTTCGGTGCCGCGCGCTCGCCTCGCCGAGGCGAAAGAAGTTTTTGCGCGTTACGGCCTGCCCGTCTTCTGGGATTTTCGGCGCAGGATCAGCGAAACGCCGCTCTGGCAGCTCTCGTCGGCCTGCCTCGAAGCGGCCGAGAGCGGCTGGCAGACGGAACCGTCGCTGCGGCTGCTGTCGCTGCCGTGGCTGTGCGGATTCGATCTCGACGTGGAGCGATTGAGGTCGTTTCATCCCCGCGGCGCCAAAAGCTGGGAAAAAGCGCTCGACGGCGCCGGCGCTGCCGCCCGCGCCGCCTTTGGCGACTGCCGCCGCTACGCCGCGAAAGT